>CAYLRS010000019.1:0-12428 GCA_964385895.1 uncultured Dehalococcoidales bacterium | reverse complement strand
AGTGCTTCCCGGCGATACACTTCTCTGTTATGGCAGGGTAAACGAAATAATGAGTATTACAAAGAGGGGGTGAACGATGAGCAAATTCGAGGTAAAGGGCAAAAACGTTTTAATCACCGGTGCAGCTTCAGGAATAGGCAGGGAACTTTCGATACTGTTCGCCCAGGACGGGGCAAACTTGATCCTCGACGATCTCCCGGAGAAAAAAGAGGAACTTGCCAGCTGGGCCAGGGAATTAAGCGAAAAATACGGTGTGAAGGCCTGGCCGTTCCACATCAACCTGGCAGATGATAAGGGCCCGGAAAAGCTCTACGAATCGGCCAGGGGGGTGGCGGGACAAATCGCCGTGCTGGTGAATGACGCAGGAACCTTCCACTACGGCAATTTTACCGGGATCGACTTTGGTAAGCAGGAGTTCATGATAAAAACCAACGTCCTGGCTGTTTTCAAGTTGACGCGGCTTGTGCTGCCCGACATGATAAAAGCTGGAGAGGGCAGGATCATGAACCTGTCATCATGCTCGGCATTCCAACCGACGGTCTATCACGCCGCCTACGGCGCCACCAAGGCTTTCGTGCAAAGCATGAGCGAGGCTATCAATGCCGAAATAAAGGGAACAGGGGTTAAAATACTCGCCTTCAGCCCCCCTTACACGAAAACCCCCTTGCTCAAGGCAGCCAATCTGCCGGAGAAGCTGCCGTGGTTCTACATCAGCGGACTGTGGGAGCCCGCAGTCATCGCAGCACAGGGCTACAAAGCATTCAAACAGGGCAAGACGATCTGTATCCCGGGGCCTATGAACTGGCTGATGCACTCAGTGGTTGTCAGGCTCAGCCCGCACAATATGCTGAATGGCATCTCCCTGTGGGCGCTTAAGGGAAGGGACTGAGTAGCCTTACATATTCCTGCGGTACTTACCGCCGACCTCGTACAGGGCCTGGGTGATCTGCCCCAGTGAAGTGTAGCGCGCTGTCTCCATCATCTGCTCAAAGACGTTGCCGCCCTGCACGGCAATTCTCTGCAGCTTCTTCAACGTTTCGCGGGCCTTTGCGGCATTGCGTTTCTGGAAGTCACTGAGATTGTCTATCTGTTCTTGCTTCTCCTCCGAGGTGGAGCGGCTGAGCGGGATATCGAACGGGATCAGATTCTTAGCACTCGGGTTGAGATAGGTATTGACACCTATGATGGGCAGCTCGCCGGAGTGCTTGCGTTGCTCGTAGAGCAAGGACTCGTCCTGTATCTTGCCGCGCTGGTATTGCAGTTCCATAGCACCCAGCACTCCACCCCTCTTCGATATATGCTCGAACTCGTCCAGAATGGCTTCTTCAACGAATTCGGCTAATTCTTCGAGAATATAAGAACCCTGCCAGACATTTTCATTCTTGGTAAGTCCGAATTCCCGCATAATAATCAGCTGTATGGCCATGGCGCGCCTTACCGATTCCTCGGTGGGCGTCGTTATGGCCTCGTCATATGAGTTGGTGTGCAGCGAGTTGCAGTTATCGTAAAATGCCAGCAGCGCTTGTAACGTGGTGCGGATGTCGTTGAATTGGATCTCCTGCGCATGCAGCGAGCGCCCCGATGTCTGGATATGGTACTTCAGCTGCTGGCTGCGCTCATTGGCGCTGTATTTATTCCGCATGGCTATGGCCCATATCCTCCTTGCCACCTGCCCGATCACCGCGTACTCGGCATCCATACCGTTGGAGAAGAAGAAGGAGAGGTTGGGAGCAAATGAATCTACAGGGAAGCCGCGCGCCAGGTAATACTCCACGTAGGTAAAGCCGTTGGCAAGCGTAAAGGCGACCTGGCTGATGGGGTTGGCCCCTGCCTCGGCTATGTGGTATCCCGAAATGGATACTGAGTAATAGTTACGCACGTTGTGCTGAATGAAATACTCCTGTATATCGCCCATCATCTTCAGCGCAAACTCCGTGGAAAAGATGCAGGTGTTCTGTCCCTGGTCCTCCTTGAGTATGTCCGCCTGCACCGTACCCCTAACCGTTTAAAGGGTGTAAGCCTTGATTTTTTCGTGCTCTTTCGGATTCGGAATTCTTTTATTCTCTTCGATAAATTTGTCAACCTGCTGGTCGATGGCGGCATTGAGGAAGAATGCCAGCATTACGGGAGCAGGCCCATTGATCGTCATGGAGACAGAGGTGTAAGGAGAGCACAGATCAAAGCCAGCGTAGAGCTTCTTGATATCCTCCAGTGTGCAAATGGATACGCCCGATTCGCCCACCTTACCGAAGATATCCGGCCGTTCCTGGGGATCCTCGCCATAGAGTGTCGCCGAGTCGAAGGCAGTAGATAGCCGTTTGGCCTCGTCGTTGCGCGAGATGAAATGGAAACGCGCATTGGTGCGTACCGGACCTCCCTCTCCCGCGAACTGGCGCTTTGGTTCCTCATCACGCCTTCTGAAGGGGAACACGCCGGCAGCATAGGGGAATTTCCCCGGCACATTCTCCAGCATCAGGTACTCCAGCTTGTCACCGTCATCTTTAAATTCGGGCACAATGACGCGCGGCACGCGGGTGCCCGCCAGAGTCAACTCGGTAAGCTGAACCTTGTATTCCTGATTTCGCACCCTATAGCTAAAGACATCACCGCCGTAGGATTCACGAAGTTCGTCCCAGCCCTCAAGCAGTTTGCGCGCCTCGGGCGCCTGCTTGCTGTATAGCTCTTTAATATGCTTCTCGATCGCCTTCCGTGCGCTTTCAGCTTTGACTTCCTGTAAAGCAGACCTCAGGTGTTGTAGCTTGCGTGCGACCTCCGCCTGTGCGTAAACCCATTTTTTATAGCCTCGTACCGTCTCGGCTATTTCACCCAGATAGCGTATGCGGCCGGGTGGAATGATATACCTGACCGCGCTGATTATTGCTAGCCTGTCCCTGGGAATACGGCAAGCGAACTTTCGGCCCGTTTTTTTACCGATAAGCCCGACAAGCCCGGCGTAAAGCCCGTTCACACCTTCATCGTTATACCTTGCTGCTATAGTACCGTACACAGGCAGATCCTCCAGGGGAGCGTCGAATAAGTTGCGCGTGCGCCGCAATTGCCTGCGCACATCCCGCAGGGCATCCTCTGACCCCTTGCGGTCGAATTTGTTGAGTACGACAATATCGGCATAATCGAGCATGTCTATTTTCTCAAGCTGCGTGGGCGCGCCGTATTCAGACGTCATAACGTACAGGGAGATATCCGATATATCCACTACGGCCGTGTCACCCTGCCCTATGCCCGCCGTTTCCACCAGGACAAGATCGAAGCCAGCGACCTTGACTATAGATATAGCATCCTGCATTACATCCGGTAGTTCGGTCTTCGAGCCCCGGGTTGCCAATGAGCGCATATAAACGCCATTACCATAGACATAGTTCATGCGTATGCGGTCGCCGAGTAGAGCGCCGCCTGTTCGCCGCTTGGATGGATCTGCGGAAAGTATGGCTACAGTCTTGCCCGGGTTATCATTGCGGAAGCGAAGCACAAGCTCATCAAGCAGGGAGCTTTTGCCCGCTCCTCCAGTGCCGGTAATGCCAACAATTGGAGCTTTGTTCCTCCTGGCTTTTTCCTGTATTGTTGTAGAATATTTTCCCCAGAGTTCACCTCCCATCTCGGCAAGCGTTATCATGCGAGCAACCTGCGCCACGTGTCCTGTATCCAGTTCCTCGGGTTCGGGTAATTTAGCCCCTCGTTTCGACTTATCGTCTTTGGAAGCTATATTGACGGTATGGAAATCGCAGTGTCGTAGCAGATCGTCGATCATCCCGGTAAGCCCCATCACCCTGCCATCCTCCGGGTCATAAATGCGTTCTATGCCGTATTTCTGCAGCTCCTTTATCTCGTTGGGACGTATCACACCGCCGCCGCCGCCGAAAATCCGTATATGCCCCGCGCCTTTCTCAACGAGCATGTCCCGCATATACTTAAAGAACTCCATGTGGCCGCCCTGATAAGAGGAGACGGCTACTGCCTGCACGTCCTCCTGGATGGCCGACTCGACTATCTCAGCCACCGAGCGGCTGTGCCCCAGATGAATAACCTCGGCACCCCCCGACTGGATAAGGCGCCGCATAATATTGATGGCCGCATCATGGCCGTCGAAAAGGCTGGTTGCGGTGACCACCCTGACGCGGTGCTTCAGCTCATAATGGCCCTGCTTGCTTTCAATCATATTGTGCCTCTTTCTGCGAATAACTCTGCGTCGGACATTAAAATTTCACCATATTTTATGCCAATCCGTCCGATTTTGAAATGTTTTCATATTATTCATGACCTCATAAATTGAAACCACTGATAAATTCGGTCGATATATGAACATCACACTTCCCCGCAAGTGGCTATAATTATCAGTGGATACAGAAAAGGAGGGTAGTACAATGGAAGAGAAGATCAGGAAGATCAAGGTTGGCGACGCCGCGCCGGATTTCACCCTCAAAGACCAGGATGGCAATGATTTCAGACTATTAGCCCGGAAAGGTAAGCGCGTTTTGCTGTCCTTCCACCCGCTGGCATGGACCGCTGTCTGCACAAAGCAGATGCAGTCGCTGGAAAATAACTACAAGATGTTTGAGTCTTTGAATACCGTACCTGCCGGCCTCAGCGTTGATCCGGTGCCCTCCAAGAAGGCGTGGGCAGAGCATCTCGGCATAAAAAAGGTGCCGTTACTTTCCGATTTCTGGCCGCACGGAGAGGTAGCCAGATTGTACGATATTTTCCGTGAGAAGAATGGATTCTCAGAGAGGGCAAATATACTAATCGATGAAAAAGGGAAATAGCCCTGTTCAAAACGTACCCTGTAAGCCAGTTGCCCGATATAAATGAGATAATTGAAGCCATCAGGAAGCTGTGAAATCCGGTATTAGCCCTTTCTGCCAGGTAGCTGTTAAAATATGTAAAAAATAATCTGCAGGTTATGGGAGATATACGATGAAAAAGGTACTTTTTACTATCATATTAAGCACTGTGTTGGCTGCGGCATGTGTGACGATTGTACCGCCTGCCCCGGTAACGCCTCCTCCTGCAAATAACAACCAGTACAATCCTCCGCCGGTCAGCACCCCGCCGGCATCAACAGGCAGCCTGCCGCAAAGCACACCGTCATCGTTTAATTTGCCCCAGGTAGCTGTCTTCAATGTGCAGCCCGGGAACATCATGTCGGGGCAATCCGCAACCGTGACCTGGGATGTCCGCAACGCATTCGATGTTGATATTGAGCCAGGTTTTGAAATCATACGTGTAAATGGATCAAAGATGGTGAACCCGCCTTTCACCACAAATTATGAGCTGACTGCTACTAATGATCAGGGATCTATATTGGCTACAACCACGCTCACGGTTTCGGGTGCCCCCCCAAACATAGATACACCGGTGATAAAATATTTTACAGTAAACCCCTATGTTATCCATAAGGGGGAATCCGCCGTTCTCAGCTGGCAAACTACCAGTGGATCATCTGCATCCATAGACAGGGGAGTGGGCACTGTGCCAGGCGAGGGCACTGTGCGGGTATTACCTGAAACTACCACAACTTATATGTTGACTGTTACCAGCCCTGACGGCGCCCAGTTTCAGACTGTAACTGTAAATGTTAAGTAAATGAGGTCAAGCTGACCGGCCGAACTCTCTCAATTTTTCAAATCCGCTGTTAATCTGGGCAAAGACATCCACCCGGTCAGAGCGGAAGGCCCGTCGTCCCTGTCGCTCCTGTACCCATTGGTCGAAGACGGACAATCTTAAATATTTTACCCTGCCTTTTTGATCGGTTACTTTGCGCCGTTCCAGCGATCCGCCGAGTTTCAGCATCCCCTGCTCCATAGCAGTATCGCGGCTGGGATCGCAGTCTATCCACTTTCCCAGCCACACCTCGCAGTCCACATGGTCGCGTATTTCACCCAGCTCGTTTATGCGCGCTGCTTTTCCGCTTTCATTGCCAAACCGTTGCCATAGCGCCATATCCGCTTTGAACTGGTATATGCGGTACCGCGCCGGTATGCCGAGGCACCTCAGCAATGCCACCAGCAGGTTGGTCTTGCCGGAGCACATGCCCCAGCCCTTTTTCAGTGTCTGCGACGCCTTCACGTCCCAGTCTTCCAAGCCGTAGGGCAATTCCTTTACGAAGATGAAGACTTTCCTGAATTTCTCTTCCCGGTTACTGCAACCGGCAGCCAGCTCCTGTGCCTCCTTTCTCAGCGCCGGGCTACGGTCGAAATCGCAGAGCTTGCTTGGCTGGAGATATTTCTTCCTGTCAAATGACATTCTCAGCCTGCCCTTATCTCCACGATTTTATGCTTGCCGGTTAATCCGCTCACAATCTTGACCGATCCCTTGGGCACCTTGAAATACATGGCAATTACCCTGATAACGGCCTCGTTTGCCTTTCCCTCACGGGGAGGATCCTTGACGCGAACGGTATATTCCTCGCCCTGTTTGATGACCTCCTCTTTCAACGAACGCGGCACTACCTTGATCTTAATCTTCACTATATTACCTCACCCCGGAGTTCCCCGTGATTTCCCCTGGTTGACGCCCTCAGCAGCGGCTTTTCCATTGAATCAGCAGGCTTTATTAACCTGGTTTTAGCAATCGTGTTGGTAAGTTCTCTTTCACTACGTGCATACACACGTATATAATTATCCGTCAGTCCTGAGTAAATACCTGAGCCTGCCTTTACCTCGTTTTCCCAGAGCACTTCTTTAGTCTGGCCGACGAAGCGCTGGCTAAACTTATCCGCGCTCTCTGCTGCAAGCTCCAGTATCCGCAGGCTACGCTGCTTTTTAACCTTTTCATTCACCTTTTCGGGCATCTTAGCCGCCAGTGTACCTGGCCTGGGTGAATAAGCAAACACGTGCAAGGCTGCAAATGTCATTTCTTTACAGAAACTATAGCTTTCCTCAAATTCCTCCTCGCTTTCATCCGGGAAGCCAACCATGACATCCGTGGTAATGGCCACGTCCGGTATTTTTTCTCTTATAGCCGCTACAGCCTTGCGGTAGTCCCTCAGGGAATAACGCCGCCGCATCCTCCTCAGCACGGAGTCGCTGCCGCTCTGCAGTGCGATGTGAAAATGTCGGCAGAGGCGGGGACTGGACCAGAGATCAAGCAAATCTTCAGTTATTTCCTTAGGTTGCAAAGAGGATAGATGCAGCCTTTTTATTTGAGTTTCAATAAGAAGACGCTCAATAAGCTGCTTTAATCCGGTTCCATCATATTTATACGAGCCGATTTCGGTGCCGGTTAGCACAACCTCTTTATAGCCTCCTATAGCCCTTGCCTTCACCTCTCTAACTACATCATCTGTATCAACGCTGTAAATTTCGCGGCGCACGTAGGGCACAATGCAGTAGGAACAAAAATTTTGGCAGCCATCCTGTATCTTTATAAAGCTGCGTACACGCTCCGACTGTTTCGTCACTTGGGGGCTTATTATGCAAGATTCCGTATGTTTCAGCTTCCCGTTTAGCATCCCGGGCAGCGACATTTTCTGCTGGTTACCTGCTACCAGGTCGGCGCCGCAATCCTTTAAATCCTCGGAAACCCTCTCCGCATAGCAACCGGTAACAACTATCAGAGCTCCCGGGTTGTTTTTCCGCAGCATCCTTATAAGGTGCCGCGATTTACGGTCGGCAATATGCGTAACAGTACAGGTGTTTAAAATAAAAACATCCGCCTGATCGCCATCGGTAACGGAATACTCCCTGCCGCTAAATTTCCTTGCCAGCGCCTCGGTTTCCGCCTGGTTCAGCTTGCAGCCGAGTGTTTGAAAGGATATTATAGGCTTCCTTCCCATGCAGCAAATTATATTTACGCAATAGTGACGGGTCAAACATTGAGCAATTATTTCATGTTAGAATGTGCCAACCTGCGATTATCCAACGACTCTTAATCGGATTAAGTTTCAAACATAAAAATGGCTGATTCGAGAAGTAAAGTTGAGGCCGCAAAACCCCTGCCCCAGAATTATCAGACCGGAGGCTGGAAAGCTCACTGGATACTCATAGTCTGCACACTGCTCTACGTGCTCAATTACATGGACAGGTTGGTGCTCACTGTAGTTCTACAACCTATGAAGCTTGAAATGGGGTTGAGTGATACTCAACTCGGTGCCATCCAGATGGTGTACATGCTGAGCCATGGCATATTTGCTCTGCCAATAGCTTACATAATTGACCGTTGGAGCAGGAAAAAGACTCTGGGTATCATGACCCTGGGGTTGAGCGCATTTACGGCAGTTACCGGTGTTGCCTGGAATTTTATCACTGTGCTGATTCCGCGGGCGTTTGCAGGTATTGGAGCGACCGGCCTGGCACCAGGTGGCATCTCCATGATCACGGCGGCTTATCCCAGGGAAAAGCACGGCAGGGCCATGGGCATCTTCAATATCGCCATACCGCTTGGCATTGCTCTCGGAGCCGCCATCGGCGGTATCATGGCGGCTAAACTCGGATGGCGCTCACCGTTCTTTTTACTCGGAGGCCTTGGCATTATACTGGGTATCGCCTCATTTTTCCTCAAGGACTATAAGACCGTGGGTACAGATATGGCAGTCGGTTTTAGAGGGTTCTGGAAATCGGTCGTAAAATTGCTTAAGGTTCCCACGCTTCGCTGGTTTCTGCCCGGATACGGCCTGCTGCTCGTTACCAGCCTGGCACAGATCAACTGGCTGCCCAGCTTCCTGATGCGGCAGTTTTCCTGGGGCACGGATCAGGCGGGCTACATCATGTGCCTTATCAGCCTGACTGCGATAATAGGCGCTGTCATTGGCGGGGTTCTGGCAGACCGCTGGTATAGAAAAAATCACAGGAGCAGGCTCTGGCTGCCTGCAATTGCTTCAATACTCACCTCGGTCTGCCTGGCTGCGTCATTCCTGGCTTTCAGCTATAGCTTTGCCCTGGGTCTATCTATGAGCTTGTTGTTCGGTATTGTAAATATGATTGCTATACCCGCGCTTAGCGTCATATCGCAGGATGTGGTTCCCCCGGCACACAAGGGCCTCGCTTATGGCCTGACCGTATTCTGCATGTACCTTTTTGGCGGAGCATGGTCACCCATGGTAGTAGGCGCCATATCGGATAAGATCGGCGGCGGTGCCCAGGGACTTATGTGGGCAGTGGTCACCGCCAGCGCGGGCGGCCTGCTCGCCTGCATCTGTTTCATCATGGGCGCCAGGCACTACGTGGCTGATGAGGACAGGGTAAAAGAGGAACTCATCAAGGCCCAGAAATGAATAATTCTTTAATCGGGGAGAACCACTGACATCACGCGCAGTCAATGTCTGTAACCCATATTGAGTTTGACAAAACCTGCCAATCCCATAAAATTACACTTGGACGTGAGCCCCGTCTGATATCTGAATATGACCCTTTATAGCCGGATCCCGGCCGAGTCCAAGTATAAAACCGAAGGAGGACAAGACCATGGCCACCCAGAGCTGCGGAACGCCGAAATACTCAATTAAGGAACCTAAAAATCTCTCGCCCCGCATTAAATGGCTGCGCGACTATTACTTTCAGGGCAACAACCGCAAATGGAACAACGAGTTTGTGGGCTTCACCACGGGAACGCCTTGGGACATCCAGTACCAGGAGGGCAACTTCTATATCGTCCCGGAGACTTATACGTTCTTCCCTACCTTCACCGGTGCCTTCCAGCAGGCCTCACACAAGGTCGAACTGCCGGAGGATTTCTGGAAGTGGAGCCTGCCCGAGCGCCAGGCCTGGTTCGTCAAGGAAGTCATGGTCTATTACCTTCCTCATGAAGTCCTGCCCGGCGATCTCATCGCGGGCGGGCGTTTCAACATCCAGACTTCTAAATGTCTCATGGAGAAAGAAACCAGGGAATATGAAAAGGCAGTTTACGGCAAGAAAGGCGTCCGCGAAGCTGAGCTCTGGTTCCACAACCACGGCTACGGTAATGCCGGCGCTACCAGCGGCCACCTGATTCCGGATTACGCCCGCGTCCTGCATGAGGGCTGGAAGAGCATACACGAGGAACTGAACCGCCGCCTCTCATTATTATCAAAGAAAGAATATGACAGCAAAAAGGGCGGCCAGATCAGGGCCATGCTCCTCGCAGCCACCATGGCGCGCGATGTGGCCTTCGAATACAGCAGCGTCTGCTCGGACCTTGCCTCCAAAGAAACGGATTCAGCCAGGAAAGATGAACTTATCAAGATGGCGGAGATGCTCAGGCGGGTACCCTGGGAGCCCGCGCAGAGCTTCTGGGAGGCAATGCAGTCATTGTGGATCACCCACATGCTTGTAATGAGCGAGGAGAACTACCCGGGCCCCGGTGTCTCCTTCGGTATGGCGGACCGGTACCTCTACCCATTCTGGAAGAAGTCGATCGGAGAGGGCATGGACCGCGAGTTCGGAAAAGAGATATTGAAGTGCTTCTGGATACACTGCAACTTTGCCTACGACGCCATGATACGAACCGGAGGCAACCAGGGCATCACGGCCGGCTTCGGCCAGCTAATCACAATATCCGGCATGGGTAAGGGTGACGCTGACCTGAGCAATGACCTCACCTACGCTATGCTGGAGGTCATCGACGAGCTCACCCCGTTGCTCGAGCCGAAGCCCAACGTCCGCCTGCACAGGCACAGCCCCGACAAGCTGCTGGACAAGGTGGTTGAAATGATCGCCTCCAGCCAGGGCTCGCCCTTCCTGCTCAATTTCGACGAGCGCTCCATCGCCGGCATGCTTCGGGAAGCTAAAATGGCAAGGGTGGAGAAATATATAAACGCCGATAATGTCTTCGACTACGCGCCGGTGGGCTGCCTTGAAAATACCATGTGCGGCAACGACCGCTCCGGTACAGTGGACATCAACCTTAATCTGTTAAAAGCGGTTGAGCATACGCTCACAGATGGCTATGATATGATCCCCTGTGTCGATATGTTGACAGGCAAGCAAGAAAAGCTTAAACGCTGGGGAGTCTCCACAGGCGATGCCACTAAATTTAAGACCTGGGATGAGTTCTGGAATGCCTACGTCACACAGACGACGACTATTATTAAAAGGGCCGCCGATCTTTACGATTGGACCGACCGCATCAGGGCAAAGTTCTTCCGCACACCTTACCTTTCCTGCCTGGTAAAGGGCTGCATAGACAAAGCAATCGATATCAACGAGGGTGGCCCCGAGCTGAATTTCGTAACCGTGGAAGCCGTGACCTTCGCCACCACCGTGGACTCGCTGCTCGCCGTCAAGTACCTCGTCTTCGATAAGAAAGAGTGCACCATGGCGGAGCTCATCCAAGCGCTCAAGGATAACTGGAAAGGCCACGAGGTCTTGCAGGCCAAGGCGCTCAACAGGGCCCCCAAGTACGGCAGGGACGAAGATACAGCCGACGAGACGGGCAAAAAGGTAATGGAGCTCTGGACGGAAGAGACCTGGAAATACAAGACCTCGGTCACGGGCAAGCAGTTTCGCCCCGGCATGCTTTCCTGGAACTACTGGGTCTCCGACGGTTACATTTTGCCGGCAAGCCCTGACGGCCGCCCCAAGGGCAAGTTTCTCTCCAACGCCATCTGCCCCTGCGACGGCGCCGACATCAACGGGCCAACAGCCAACGTAAACTCCGTCGGAAAGGTGTTCGGTGGCAAGGCTGCTGCCGGAAGCGGCGATTGGGAAGGTTATATCAGCCTGCTGCCTAACGGGGCCAGCCACACTATGACCTTCAATCCGTCACTGCTGCGCGACCCCGAGCACCGGGAGAAGTTCAAGGCGTTCCTGCGCAGCTACGCGGAAAATGGCGGCAGCGCCGTGCAGCTAAACATGATAGATGCCGACATACTGCGCGATGCCCAGAAAAACCCCGACGCCTACCGCCATTTGGTCGTGCGAGTCACCGGCTATAACGCCTACTTCACCTCCATCGGCCTCGAGCTGCAGAACGAGATAATTGCGCGCGAAAGCCACAGGATGTAAAAAAACAACCGATATGAAGATAGAGCAGGCCCCCGCTTCAACGATCCCTGAAACAGCAGAGGAATATCCGACAGCGCACGGTACCCGCGGTGACACGGCGCTCATCCTCCATACTCAGCGGCTTTCCACCGAGGACGGACCGGGCATCCGCACCACCGTGTTTTTTAAGGGGTGCCCGCTGCGCTGCGAGTGGTGCCACAACCCGGAGAGCATCTCCACCAGGCCACAGGTGCACTGGCTGGAAACGCGCTGCATCGGCTGCGGTATCTGCGTGAAAACCTGCCCTCATGAATGCCTGAGCAAAACGAAAGACGGTATTATAAGAAACCGGGCAATCTGTAAATCTTGCGGCAAATGCGCCGCTGAATGTCCCTCGGGCGCCATGGAGATGCTGGGCAAGGAAGTGGGCCTCGATGACTTGATAACCGAACTGCTCAAGGACAAGGTCTATTATGATAAATCCGGCGGTGGCGTAACGCTCTCCGGCGGGGAACC
>CAYLRS010000018.1:0-12469 GCA_964385895.1 uncultured Dehalococcoidales bacterium | reverse complement strand
TACCCATCTTCATGTTCACACCGAATACAGTCTGCTTGATGGTTGCTGCCGTATTCCGCAACTGATTCTCAAAGCTAAGGAACTCGGTATGCACAGCCTGGCCATAACAGATCACGGCAATATGTATGGCGTGATTGATTTTTATATCGCCGCCAGGGATGCGGGTATTAAACCAATAATAGGCTGCGAAGTCTATGTTGCTGCCAATAACTACCGCAGCAAAGAACCCGTCGATAAATCAAACTATCATCTAACTTTACTGGCAATAAATCAATCCGGGTACCATAACCTCATCCAGCTGGTTACTCATGCCAATCTTGAAGGCTTTTACTATAAGCCCCGCATAGATAAAAAACTGCTCACTCAATATAAAGAAGGCCTGCTAATACTTTCAGGCTGTGCCCAGGGCGAATTGGGACGATTAATACTTGAAGGCAGGCATCAAGACGCCTTCGATGCAGCAAAGTGGTATAAAGAGACCTTTCAATACTTCTTCATTGAAATCCAAAGGCATCCGATACCTGAGCTAGAGCAAATTAACAACGGCCTGATAAAAATCGCTTCTGAGGCTGCTATACCGCTTGTCGCCACGAATGATGTTCATTATGTAAATAAAGAGGATGCGCGAATTCACGATGTGCTTCTGTGTATCGGCACCAACGCGACAGTAAACGATGAGAAACGCCTCAAGATGGCGGGTGATTTTTTCTATTTGAAAAGTCCCGAGGAAATGGAAAGGCAATACAATGACCTGCCCGAAGCATTATCTAACACAGAGACCATAGCCAACTTATGTAATGTTGAGATCGAATTCGGTAAACCTCATCTTCCCCAGGTTGAAATTCCCCCGGGAAAAACATCACAGACACATTTATCCGTCCTTTGCTGGCGAGGCTTTAAGGAACGTTTCCCCGATGGAGACGCCGAAGCGGAAAAAAGACTGGCATACGAGCTGGACGTAATCGAAAAAACGCAGTTTGCCGATTATTTTCTGGTCGTTCACGATTTGATATCCTTTGTCCGGCATAGCGGTATTTTTTTCGGTGTTCGTGGCAGCGCGGCAGCCAGCCTGGCACTGTATTGTCTTAGCATCACTGATATCAATCCACTCACATACAAGCTGGTCTTTGAGCGCTTCTTAAACATGGAACGGCGCGAGATGCCTGATATCGATCTTGATTTCCAGGATGACCGACGCGACGAAATTATTGGCTACGTAAATCAGAAATATGGTACCGATCATGTAGCCCAGATAATCACTTTCGGGACGCTGGGTGCAAGAGCCGCCATCAGGGACGTCGGCAGGGCGTTGGGACTCAACTATGGCACTGTTGATCAGGTAGCCAGGTTAATACCGCCGCGCCCCAATATCAGGCTGGATGACGCCATGATCGAAGTCAAAGAACTTCAAGATATGTATAACGCCGATGAAATCCTACGCAAACTGGTTGATACAGCCAAAAAAACGGAGGGCATGTCACGGCATTCAAGTACACATGCTGCCGGCGTCGTTATATCCAGGGAACCGCTTACCCAATACATGCCCTTACAACGCGCAAGCAAGG
This sequence comes from uncultured Dehalococcoidales bacterium, assembly GCA_964385895.1. Classification (GTDB taxonomy): domain Bacteria; phylum Chloroflexota; class Dehalococcoidia; order GIF9; family UBA5629; genus CAYLRS01. The sequence continues at coordinate 10,904 of CAYLRS010000018.1, read as the reverse complement.
ATAGTAACCAGGACTCTGCCATGACCCAGTTTTCCATGGACAATGTAGCCAAACTGGGTCTTCTCAAGCTGGATTTTCTTGGACTGGCCAACCTCACTCTCCTTGCCAAAACCAAAGAGGTTATCCAGAAAGATCATAACATTGAAATAGACTTTTTAAATATGCCTTTGGATGATCACAAAACCTTTGAGCTATTAGCGTCGGGCGAGACAACTGGAATATTTCAGCTGGAAAGCGCCGGTATGCGTCGCAATATTAAAGAGTTGAAACCTAGCAAATTCATGGATATCGCAGCCATGGTCGCCCTTTACCGCCCGGGGCCCATGGAACATATACCCACCTTTATTAAGGCAAAACACGGCCTTGAGACAGTGCATTATCCCCATCCTGATCTCATACCCATACTTGAAGATACCTACGGTGTTATCGTTTATCAAGATCAGGTCTTATTCATCGTACAGACATTTGCCGGATACAGCCTCGGTCATGCCGATATCATCCGCAAAGCCATGGGCAAAAAGATACCCGAGGTCATGAAAAAGGAGAGGCAAAGCTTCATCGACGGCGCTAAAAAGAAAGGCTATACCGAGGACGAGGCCAGCGCCATATTCGCATTAATCGAACCATTTGCAGGTTACGCTTTTAATAAAGCGCACAGTGTCAGTTATGCGCGTATTGCATATGAAACAGCTTACTTGAAAGCCAATTTCCCCGTGGAATATATGACTGCATTCCTTAATACCTATTATGATAAAACCGACAGGCTGGTCTCTGCCATCGCTGAATGCCGGCGCATGGGTCTCGACGTGCGAAAACCGGATATAAATCATAGCTATGCAAATTTCACTATCGAAAAAGACGATGGTACCTGCGGCATCAGGTTTGGCCTGGCCTCGATAAAAAACGTCGGTTCCTCTGCCGTTGAACCTATAATAACTGCACGTGAGCAGGGCGGTGTTTTTAAATCCATCGAGGATTTTTGCAGGAGGGTGGATCTTCGCTCGGTAAATAAAAAGGTTATTGAAAGCCTCATGAAAACAGGTGCCTTCGATTGCCTGGGGCAGCGCGGTTCATTATTAGCGGCATTAGAGCGCATCATGTCTCTATCTCAGCGAGAGCAGCGGCAAAGGGAAATGGGACAGTCCAGCATGTTCGATATCTTCGGTGAGTCCGTCTCGGTTCCCCTGCCCGCTTTGAATCTCGATCAATTCGATACTACATTGCAGGAAAAACTCGATTGGGAAAAAGAGCTTTCAGGTGTCTATTTCTCCGAGCATCCCCTCTCAGCGCTGGCCTCAAAATTGGCCGAACATGCCACGGTATTGTGCGGCGAAATCAACAATGATATGGCTGGAGAACGGGTGAGAATTGCAGGAATGGTTTCCTCTGTAAGGCATGCCTCCACCAAGAACAACCGGATTTTTATTATTGCAACGCTTGAAGATCTTAACGGGAGTATTGAGGTAACAGTCTGGACTGAAGTATATAATCAAACGCAGGATTTATGGGTAGAGGGCAATATCCTGCTCGTGGAAGGCCATGTGAAAGTACGGGACGATAGAGCTGGCATCACCTGTGTCAAAGTTAACCGATACGAAGCAGAACCAGAGAAAACCGATGATCACAAACCAAACCATTCCAGGCCGCCAAAGAAGTTTGTGATAAATATAAATCAAAGTGAAAATGCCGATAGAGACCTCACGCAATTGCAGCAGATAATTGATACCTTGAAGCAACACCCGGGTAACGACAGCGTCCAATTGGCTATCCGCGAGGGAGAAAAAGTCACCAGGATGGAAATACCCGAACTGAAAGTCGATTATTGCAACGGTCTTATGCAAGACCTTAATTTAATTCTTGGCTATTAACGCGCTATTAGAAAAATAGTCTACTACCCGTTTAAAAATCCCCTGATATACCCGTTAACCAGATCGGGCTTTTCAGTTACAATCCAGTGTGAGGCATCGGGCACATGCCTTATTTTTATATCGGTCACATATTTCTCGATACCTTCGATACATCCCATCAGGAGTGCAGTGTCTTTTTCCCCCCAGATAACCAGTGTCGGGACATTTATTTTCGGTGCTAAATCGCCGACAGCAGGTTTTAGAGCTGCTTGCTCGGGGTTTTCCAGCGCTTCTACATTAGTAGCTCGATAATAATTGAGCCCCCCGGTTAATGCCCCGGGTTGAGACCATGCGCTAATATATTCCTTTATGTCTTCATCCTTTAAAAACCCCTGTTTGATAATATCGCCGAAAGCCATATTAAGTAAGAACGAATAATTGTTTTCAGATAGTCGTTTCTCAGCTTCGGGACTGCGGAACAACAGCATGTAGCTGCTGGCCTTTCTTTGCCTGGGATTATTCCTTAGCTCCCTCTCAAATGTAGCCGGATGCGGAGCATTGATGATTATCAGTTTTTCCAGATACTGTGGGCAAAACATGGCAAAAGTCCAGGCTACAGCACCACCCCAATCATGGGCGACAAGCACAAATTTCTTATGGCCGAGGTGCTCCGCAAGCTGGCGGATATCTTCCACCAATATTTTCTGTTTATACTGGCTTACTTCCTGCGGCCTGGAAGATAGATTATATCCTCTCATATCAGGTGCCACGGCAAGGTAATCTTTAGCAAACTCTTTCAACTGGTTTTTCCACATATACCAGAACTCGGGAAATCCATGTAAAAACAGGATTAGCTTACCCTTCCCCTCATGGGCATAGTGAAGCTTTATCCCGTTTACTTCAGCATATGAATGTTTGAACAAAAGGCACCTCCGCTTACGATCTGATTAATTCTCTAGCATGAGCCGCTGAGTTTCTCCGGATTTTAACGCCCTCAAGGAATAGCAACATCTCTTTCATAGACGCAATATTACGTTTTCCACCGAATCCACCCAGTCTGCCATGCCCATAAATAACCCTGTGACAGGGTATGATTACAGGTATCGGATTTCGCGCCAGCGCCTGTCCCACGGCACGGAAAGCACGATAATTTCCCAGTTGATTCGCTACCCATTTATAGCTTCGGATTTCGCCACGTGGGATGCCGGCCGCAATAAACCAGACACCCCGTTGAAAGTCTGTGGTGCCTGATAAATCAAGTTTACAATCAAAGTCGACTATAGCTCCCTGAACATAATCCCTGAGTTGCCGGACTACGTCTTTAAAATAATCATCATTTACAGATAGATCTTTAGAAGTAGTTTGCAGCTCTTTTTTTACAATTTCTGATGACTGTGAGGGGAGGATTAGGCGTTTCAAACCCCTTTCGGACCCCAGAAGGCCCACCCACCCCAACTTCGTAGAAAATATGGTATAAAACACTATTTATCTTTGTTATAAACGGGTTCTTTTTTTGCTATTTTGGAAAATTCGCCTGTATATACTTTATAGGAGAAATCATCATAAAGCACCAAGCGTACAACTTCTATAGAGGCCTGGTTATTTAACACATAATCCCTTACCGCATTTATAGCCACTTCTGCCGCTTCCCGGATCGGGTAACCGTAAGCCCCGGTGCTTATTGCAGGGAACGCTATACTTGTTAATCCTCTGGATGTCGCCAATTTCAAGCTCTCGAAATAACAGCTGGCAAGGACCTCAGCTTCTTTGTAGCTGCCGCCGTGCCAAACCGGTCCAACTGTATGAATGACGAATTTAGCCGGCAGGTTGCCGCCGGTAGTAATCACCGCTTTCCCTGCAGGCAATCTTCCAATCTGTGAGACGATGGTGCGGCATTCCTCCTGAATCATCGGCCCGCCTGCCCGGTGGATGGCGCCGTCCACACCTCCCCCACCCATCAACCCAGAGTTTGCCGCGTTCACAATGGCGTCAACTTTTTCCCTGGTAATATCTCCTTTGACCAGCCGCAGTTTGAAATTCTTAATTGTGATTTCTATCATGCTCTACCCGGTGCCTCAAGGCTTTATTTCACGAGAACTCTGGTTGTATCAGTCCGTATTTACCGTCCTTACGGCGATACACTACGCTGACCACATCCTCTTCAGCATCCAGGAACAGGAAGAAATCATGGCCCAGAAAATCCATCTGGTCTATAGCCTGCTCCACGCTCATGGGTTTCACCATAAACCGCTTCATCTTAACGATATTGTAGCCTGCTAATTCAAAATCCGCCTGCTCCCCTTCCAGCAAAACCGGGTTGCGTATCGACTCTGATTCTCTGTTTTTGTTGACTTCATATTTCTTCTTGAATTTCTGTATAAGCCTTTCCATGACATCTGCCACAGAGTCAATAGAAGCACGGACGCTCTCCGCTTTCTGTTCGCCTCTTATCAGAAATCCGCTAACATTCAAAGTCGCCTGAGCGGTATATACCTGCTGGCGCGACTTCGATTTCTCCTGGGAAAGTTCCACCTTGATGGAGATAATATTGTTTATATATTTGGATAATTTCCCGATTTTTTTCTTAGCATACTCTCTGATATCTTCTGAAACATTCAGGTTTTTGGTTACTACTTGAATATCCATAGCGTATCTCCCGAACTTTATATTTCTCTCGCAAGGGTGAAACCCAGAACCCGTTTCGCGCCGGCGGCCTTCAACGCAGTGGCACAGGCTTCCATGGTGGCGCCGGAAGTGCATACATCATCGATAAGAATAATATCCTTTCCGCTCACCTCTTGAGCCGGGCAGACAAATGCGTCCAGGACATTTGCCCTGCGTTTAGCGACATTGGATGTCCGCGCCTGCGGTGGGCTGTCTTTCACACGGGCGATAAATTTATCTTCCATAGGAAGCGAAATTAGGCTGGACAACTCGCCCGCCAATAACTGTGATTGGTTATATCCACGCTCCCGAAGGCGTTTTTCATGTAACGGCACAGGCAATAGCATATCGCCTGACATATGATTTTGAGTGTAATATTCGGCCATTAACTTACTTAAACTGGTACAGATAGATCTCAGGTTACGATATTTGAATTCGTGAATAGCTGCCCGCACCGTTCCCTCAAATACAAAGACGGAGCGTATGGCGTCTATGCCATCGTGTTTTCCCCAGCACGAAGGACAGCATGTACCACTTGCCTCCGGTCTGCCGCACCGCTGGCATAGAGGTGGCAGTAACCTCGGTAGCTTCCTGGCACAACTGGCGCAAACAAAGTCCCCAAATTTCCCACAACCAATACACTGCCGTGGAAAGAAAAGATCTATAGCAGCATTGTGGAACTGTTTCAACCGCTGGGTCAAAACAAGCACTCTAATTGCACTGGTTTGATCTTGATTAATAGGGACTTTATTTTAGTGCGATCGAAGAGTATGACTGGCGCCGCTGAAAATTGGCTCGTTCAAATATATGTCGCCATTCCTGATTTTCAGGTTAAACCCGCATTCAGGATTGGTGCAAACCCAAGCTTTATAATGTATCGCTGCCCCCTGGCTCCCGAAATCGGACAGCGGGACCAAATCGCCGACTTTGCATTTCAAACATTTGGGTAAGGAATTGTTATCCACTATTTTTCCTCCTCCTCCAAGGATGAAATAAGTATAGCATTAAAGAAATTTTGATGGCAAATTTAACTCGTCGACATTCTTAGCAGTCAGTCATTATCAGGACGTTTTCTGCAGTTTGAAGTCGGCCAACCTGCTGTAAATGGCGCCTGCGGTAGTTAACTGGCTTCGCATCAGGGATATCTTTTCTACCTTGATTTCGCAGCAAGGGTCGAATTTAGCTCCTTCGATTAATTCCGCGAAATCCCATCTGTCGCTGGGCAGGCATTCGTCCTTTACTCTCGCCAATGTCAGATGCGGCGAAAAAGGCCTACCCTCTGCAGCAAACCCCAGTTTCGCCAACGATTTATCTATCTCCCTCTGGATTTCAGCCAGTATTTCAACGTCACCACTCAATCCAAGCCAGAAAACACGTATCCTTTTTGGATTTGGAAAGCAGCCGGGTTCCGTCGTTATCAGCTTGAACGCCTTTTTGCCTGCTGTAATTTTCCCCATTTCATCTTTAATAGAATCGATTTTTTTAAGATTGACATTGCCTAAAAACTTTAACGTCAAATGTATTGAATCCGGCGATACCCATTTAATAAAGCTGTGTCGCGGCAGTTTCAGGTGAGCCTGAAAACTCCTCAGTCTACCTTTCAACTCGTCCGGGAGCTCTATGGCAATGAAAGCCCTTATCTGTTCATCCGTCATATCCCGTAACCTTAATTATTATATCAGGCGGACAGTAGCCTCTCTGCATTAAGATGTAAGATGTCCTGCTTTTCAGCTTCGTTTAAATTAGCTGACTCAATATGTGTCACGACCTTTACGGGATCCATAAGCGGCCAGTCGCTGCCGAACAACAGCTTTTTACTGCCGGTAATGCTCATTAATGCGATATATACTTCAGAACGGTAAAGAAAGGGCGCAGCAGCCGTGTCATAGAAAGTGTTACTTAGAGACCTGGCGACCTCAGGCATCGACTCGTAAAACGCTAATCCGCCGCCCAGATGGGCCAGCACAACCTTCAACTTTTGATAGCTGCTGACAAAGCCGTATAAAGTGGCTGGTGACACCGATCCCTTTCCCGCATACTCATGACCAACAGGCTCAGATGAATGCAGCAGCATTATCATATTGTTTTCTGCGGCATAATAACACAGAGGCCGCATTAACCCGGCATTGCGTAGATCGAATCCCTGCACATCGGGACGCAGCTCACCTATTCCTTTAGCACCCGCCTGACGGCACCTGTCCAGTTCTTTGAGTGCATGTTCAGGTTTCGATGGTTGAATGGAGCAAAAGCCGATCAGCCTGCCGGGGTATTTGGCCGCGGATTCCAGGATATAATCGTTGCTTTTAATGCACAGTTCGTGACTTACCCAGCCTATATTCAGGATAACCGACTTAGCGATACCTCGTTCGTCCATATCATTTAATAGTTCCTCTGCCGTACAGAGCTTGGCGTTGGGCTTTGAGTACAGCATACCGAAGCAGGCGTCATGCGAGCAGTATTCGTCACGGCGCTCTTTGACTCCATGCGTAAATATGTGCGTATGAAAATCGATTATCACAATTAGAATTATAATTTAGAGCCGTACTATTCTCAATAAAAAATACCGGTTAAATTCTCATCCGCCCTATATAGACATACCCGACTTATGTAGCTTATAATAAATCAAATTTAAATAACCCGGCCCGTTAAATTGAGCAATTACCGTTGTCGCACTTCGAATAGCCTAATTTTATGGCAAACTATAGCATAAGCGACCTTGAGATCATCGCACGGAAGCTGCGCCGCCACGTAATAACCATGATTTCCACTGCTGGAAGCGGCCATCCGGGCGGCTCTCTATCGGCTGCAGATATCATCACCGTGCTTTATTTTAAAATGATGAAACATGATCCCAGGGATCCTAAGTGGCCTGACCGCGACCGTTTTGTATTAAGCAAGGGGCATGCTGCTCCCATATTATATGCAGCGCTTGCCGAGTGCGGTTATTTCCCGCTGGAGTGGCTTACCACCCTGAGAAAAGCCGGCACCTGCCTCCAGGGCCATACAGATAGCAACCTGACGCCGGGGGTAGATGCCTCCGCAGGTTCTCTGGGGCAAGGTTTATCAGTGGGCATAGGCATGGCTCTTGCCGCCAGGCTTGATGAAAAAGATTACCACACCTATGTCCTTCTCGGTGATGGGGAATGCGATGAAGGCCAGGTATGGGAGGCGGCGATGTTTGCCCCGAACTACAAGCTTGATAACCTGACTGCCATCGTCGACTTCAATAAGATACAGCTCGATGGATTTACCAGGGACATCATGAACCTTGAGCCTTTCATAGATAAATGGCGCGCCTTTAACTGGGAGGTCCTCGAGATTGACGGCCACGATATCAAACAGACAATCGATGCCATCGGGAAAGCGAGAAGCATCCGCGGCAAACCGGCGGTGATCATAGCGCATACTATAAAGGGCAAGGGCGTTAGCTTCATGGAGAATAACGTGGATTTTCACGGGAAAGCTCCGAATAAATCTGAAACGGAGATTGCCTTGAAAGAGCTGTCATGATTGATTTTGCGGAAATGACGAGCCGTGAAGCCTACGGCAGGATACTCACAGAACTAGGAAAGGAAAATCCTGATATAGTTGTGCTTGACGCCGACCTTTCCCGCTCTACCATGACCAAATACTTTGCCCGGCAATTCCCCGGGCGCTTCTTTGAATGCGGTATCGCAGAGCAGAATATGATCGGTATCGCCGCGGGGCTGGCTCACTGCGGAAAAATCTCTTTTGTAAGCACTTTCGCTGTTTTCGCTGCCGGCCGTTGCTTTGACCAGGTGCGTATGTGCGTCGCCCAGCCCGGGGCAGATGTCAAGATCGTGGCCACACACGGCGGCATTACCGTCGGCGAAGACGGTTCATCGCACCAGGCTATCGAAGACCTGGCCCTATATTGCTCATTGCCCAACTTCAGCGTCATAGTACCTGCCGATGCCATAGAAACGGTGGAGGTGATTAAGTCGGCGGCATTAACCAGTGGACCGTTTTATATCCGCCTTGGGCGCTCCAAAACACCTGTCGTTTATACGAATGGGTGCACTTTTAAACTGGGAAAAGCAGATAAACTGAAGGACGGAAGCGACGCGACAATCATAGCCACAGGCGTTATGGTGGCTAAAGCTCTCGAAGCTGCCAACAATCTGGAGAAGTCAGGAATTCATTGTCGCGTGCTGAACCTGTCCACTTTGAACCCGGCGGATCAGCAGGCGATAATCGCTGCCGCGGCCGATACCGGCGCAATTGTTACGGCAGAGGAGCATCTTTTGCACGGCGGGCTGGGCAGCATCGTAGCACAGGTTCTCGTCGCGCATAAGCCCGTGCCGGTGGCGTCTCTCGGCATAAACGATATGTACTGCAGATCAGGCAAGCCGGATGAGCTCCTTGAGATGCATGGATTGACTTCCAGGGATATCGAGCTGGCTGTCAGGGATGTGCTAACCAGGAAAACCCGTGTTTAGCCTACTACTTTTTAAAATATCATCTTAAAAAGTGCTATTATTAGATAAAATCTGAATCAATAAGATGGACAAAGAACTCAAGGCCGCCTTTTTACACAAAGAGAAAGTCGAGCTGTTTCTGGCCAACCTCGAGAGGCTTCACGACGATAAATCTGTAAATGATTCGTCGTTTAAAACGCTGAAAAACGAATATTCGTCAAGCTTGAAAATCGCTTTATCCAGGATAGAGCAGATCAAGCAGGAATTAAATAAAAAGCTGCGGTCAAGAACGCACGAGCTGGAGATTTACAAGCAGGAATTTGCCAATCTGGATGCCAGGTTCAAGGTGGGGCATCTATCCGCAAATGAATTCCAGAAGCTTGCCAGAAATCCGGCAAAGAAGTTATCAAACCTTGAAGATGAAGTCGCCCACCTGAATTTTCTGGTCAATGCGCAGCAATCTTCGGACATCTCAGTTTCCGAGAGTTACGGAATAGCTTCCCTCTTTCCCTTTAAACCCAGACAGCCAAAAATAGTTAGCGGACAGCTCGCATCCGCTTACCAGTCAATTTCGACTGCCGGGGCAGAGGCTTCAAAACCGGTAGGTGTACCTGACAGCACCAGTATTACGAGCTTATTGATACTCCCCGAAAGGGCATTTCCGGGAAGCTCCATAGGCGTAATAGCAACCGTATTGAATACCGGTACCGAAACGGTGCATCACCGGGCAGAATTCAGGGTGAACGAAAGGATCGAAGGTGCCCACGAAGTGGTGCTCAAGCCGGGTCAAAGCGAGGAAATCACCTTTATGACCCACACGGGCTATCCCGGCGATTACCACATTACCGTGGATAACGCCACGGGCCTCTTACAGGTTTTGCCGGCCACCCCGCAGTAATTCCAATATGCAAACACGAATTCTTGCCATTGTCATAGCCTTCTCAACCGTTGGTCTTCTGGTTGCAGTAGCCCTTTACAGCAACCTGGCTATTTACATTTCCATCATCGCCATCGGCCTGGCGCTGGCTTTGCAAAAATACGTCGCCAGCTACTTCGGCTACTTCATCATAGTCTTTTCCAATATGCTACATGTTGGCGACAGGATACGTATCGATACCTACAAAGGAGACGTGCGCCACATAGGCATATTCTTCCTCACACTCGATGAAGTCGGCGAGGATGAAAAGCTCGGTGGCGAATTAACAGGCAAGATATTGCATATCCCCAACTTGATTGTGCTGGATAAACCGGTGCTGAATTTTTCCAAAGGCTGTGTTAAAAGTATTAAAGGCAATAAGACAGCGCAATGCGACTATATTTTCGATGAGATACGGATACCTATATCTACCGATAGCGATATCAAGAAGGCCGCGGAATTGCTCGAAGATATCATCAATACAGAAGACGAAGATTATTTAAGGCAATCCAAGGAGATCTTTGCCGATAAATATCCTGCCTTCTTACAGGAAGCGGAGACGAACCGCCGGGTACTGATACATATCGAAGAGCAGCGTATATGGCTCAAGGGCAAATTCGTTACGCCTTATAAGTTCAGGAACGAACTCAGGACAAGGATGTACCTGCGATTTCTGGAACATATAGGCCAGGAAAGCAACATTAAACTTGCCTGATTTTAAAACAAGCATCCCCCTTAATTAATACTTGAGATCTTTAGTTGTCCTCTCTATTGTATTCTGTTTCACATCAATAAGAATAATTCGCCAGACACCAAATACCCCTATATGCTGGACCTGGTGAAAAACGAATTAATATTAAACAAAAGGGGAATCAGGAAATAATAGGAGGAAAAGTGCCGAGGGAGGGACTCGAACCCACACTCCCGTGAGGGAAGCGGATTTTAAGTCCGCCGCGTCTGCCATTCCGCCACCTCGGCATCTTTGGAGGCGGCGAGCGGATTTGAACCGCTGCATAGGGGTTTTGCAGACCCCCGCCT
>CAYLRS010000017.1:0-12504 GCA_964385895.1 uncultured Dehalococcoidales bacterium | reverse complement strand
ATGCTGGATGGTTTCCGGCCGGACCAATTCTCTCCCGAAATCACGGCGTCTCTTATCGTCTTTGCAGCAATCTGGTATTACCACTGGCGCATATCCGGAGGCGAGGGACAAATCTCGGCGGCGGCTAAAACTTTCCACCGCTGGTATGTCTATATACTTTCAGCTTCAGGGTTAGTCTGGCTGGCAATAGGGCTGGTTCAAATTGTGAATTCCGCTTTCGTTTCACTCCCCATATGGGAGAATGATATTGTCAGGAATAGCTTTTGGAATAGCGGGGCACGTAACAATCTATCCTGGATACTGGTTGGCGGTCTGGTGTGGGCCCTTCACTGGTTCTATATGGCCCGGGGAGATATCAAGTCCTCGCTGCGACAGGTATACTTTTATCTTTTCACGATTCTGGGCGGTGCGGTCTCAGGCCTGGTGGCCATCACGGCTACAATTTATAAGATACTGTACTGGCTGCTGGGCGGCGGTAAAGATATAGCAGGGTATTTCCAATTTCTCGGGTGGTCAATTCCCACCATGCTGATTGCAGCTTTTATATGGCTGTATTACATCCGTATTGCTGAAGAGGAAGCAGCAAGCGAACAGGAGCACCAGCTATCGGCCAAACGGGTCCACTATTACCTGATGTCTTTTATTGGACTGGGTACGCTGGTGGCAGGCCTGATTATCATGCTGGGGATACCACTGGACTGGCTGGTAAATTCCCTTAAGGCCGCAGGTGTTGTGGTTGAACCAGAGTGGTGGACCAATCAGCTTAGCCTGTGCATATCGATGGTGGCTGTTTCAGTGCCGATCTGGCTGTATTACTGGAGCCGGGTAATTGATATGGCAGACACAGGCGGTATCATAGAATGGCGTGCCAGGTCACGCCGTATTTATTTGTACGTGATTATCGGGGCTTCTGTAATAATGCTGGCGGCTGACCTGGTAAACATCATTTACCAGGTGCTGAACGGCCTTCTCACAGGCAGCTTTGGAGTGGAGGCACTCCGCAATGCCAAATGGAGCCTGCAGACGGTATTTATTGCCATCCCGGTCCTGGTATACCACCTGCGCAGTGCCAGGCTGGACCAGCGGCTCGGGGCAGAGACCGCGGCAGTACACAAGAACGTTACTATACTTCTCAGTGACAATAAATCTCCCGTGGTGTCCCTTCTTGAGGAAAAGCTCGGCTATAAGGTCCGCGTTATTCAATACGCCGGTCAATCCGCCTACAGTGTGCCTCAGCTTTCTGATCAGCAGGTGGATCAGATAGCATCTGGAATACGCACGTCAACAGCGTCCAATATCATGCTCGTTTTGATCGAAGGCAATATCATGGTATTGCCGTACGAAGAAGGATAGCGGAATACAGATAATTGCGGGCGGAGCGAAGCAATTCCATACGCCGCTTCGCTCTAACGAAGAAGAGGAATAAATATTGTGAATAAGTTCATCAGATGAATATAACCGAAAGCGGAATGAGTTGATCATAGCCGCAATATCCAGCAAAACAGGCAAACTTTCATGCTCTCCCATCTTAATCATCTGTTGATTATCGTCCTAAATATAATTCAGAATATCACGTGAGGTCAATGACTAAGGATCTTGCTTAAAAACTGCCTCGTACGCTCATGGCTGGGGTTGCTGAAGAGTTTATCCGGAGGGGCTTGTTCGAGTATCTGGCCCTCGTCCATGAAGATGACGCGGTTGGCGGCGGCACGCGTGAAGCCCATCTCGTGGGAGACCACCACCATGGTCATGCCCTCCTTAGCCAGCGCCAGCATCACGTCCAGCACCTCCTTGATCATCTCCGGGTCGAGGGCGCTGGTCGGCTCGTCGAAGAGCATGATCTTGGGGTTCATGGCGAGTGCCCGCGCGATGGCAACCCGCTGCTGCTGGCCCCCTGAAAGCTGCCCCGGCCTGACAGTTGCCTTCTCGGGTATGCCCACCTTGGCAAGCAGCTCGATTGCGGTTTTTTCCGCCTCTTCCTTTTTCCTCCTGCGCACCACGCGCTGGGCTATAGTGAGATTTTCCAGAGCTGTGAGGTGGGCGAAGAGGTTGAATGACTGGAAGACCATGCCCACTTCCATGCGCACGGCGTTGATATTTTTAGTGCTGTCCAGAGGTATGCCGTCCACCGCGATTTTTCCAGATTCATACTGCTCGAGGCGATTGATGCAACGCATGAGGGTTGATTTGCCGGAGCCGGAGGGCCCGACGATGACCACGACCTCGCCTTTTTTTACATCCAGGCTGACCCCGCGCAGTGCCTGCACCCTGCCGAAGCGCTTGTAGATATTTTCGATCTTGATTATTAGTTCGGCCAAAATTTACCTCTCGATGCGGGATTTCTTCTCTATCCAGGTCACCATGCGTGCCGAGAAAAGCGTCAGCACCAGGTAGAGCAATGCCACCAGCGTCCATACCTCTATGGGGTTGAAGTGGGTGGACATGAACTCGCGCCCGCGGCGGGTCATATCGGCCACGGCAACCACGCTGACCAGCGAGGAGTCCTTGAGCAGCGCAATGAACTCATTACCCATGGGCGGCAGGACCACTCGGATCGCCTGGGGTAGGATAATATGGCGCATCGCCTGAAAGTAGGACATGCCCAGGCTGCGCGCCGCTTCCATCTGTCCCTTCGGTATGCTCTGTATGCCGGCACGGTAGATCTCGCTCATGTAGGCGCCGTAGCAGAAGACAAGTCCCAGTATGGCCATGGCAATGGGGTTGGCCTGGAAGTCAGCCAGGGCCTGGATTTTGAGCAATATGCCGAGTTGCTGGATGACTACGGGGAAGGCGAAGTACCACCAGATGAGCTGCACCAGCAGGGGGATGCCGCGGACGACCTCGACGTAGAGCGTGGATATGAAGTAGATAATGCGGTTTTTAGCCAGCCGGCCCAGGCCGCCGATCACACCTAAGATGAGGACAAGGATGAAGGAAACGGCTGTGACAAGAACAGTTACACCCAGGCCGTCAGAAACGAATTGCAGTATGTTCAGGTAGGGGTCGGGCATGGTGGTGATGAGCACTATCGCCGCCCCAATTACAAGTATGAGCAGCCACCACCAGGCGTCTATGCGGGCGCTGCGCTCTGCTCCGGGTACGTGCTCCAGCGCCTCTTCAGTGTGCTTGGGCTTCTGTCCAGCTTCCATGTTAATTTACCGGCAGGGGAAAATGGTGATGACTAATTTAAAACCAGTGTAGCGGAAAAATCAAGCCGTTATTTAGCAGTTATCCACTTTTGGGTGAGTTTATCGATGTATCCCTCTTCCTTGAGGGCCTTCAGCGCGGCATTCACCCTGGGTACTAGGTTTGCGTTCCTCTTACAGATGGCGATGCCGTAGTACTCATCGGTGAAGATATCCCCCGCAGTCTTCAGCTTATCGGAATTCTTGGAGACATACCCCATGGCCACGGGATTGTCAGCGATGACGGCATCGATCTGTCCGTTCATCATATCCTGGAAGGCAAAACCTATATCATCATAGGTCTTGAGCTTGACGCCCGGCATTTTCCCTATCTCGATGGCTCCGGTGGTGCCGATCTGGGCTCCTGCGGTCTTGCCGGCCAGCTTGTCCTTGCCTGTGATATCCGCGTTATCCTTGCGGACGGTAACGATCTGTCCCGCTGCGAAATAGGGGTCTGAGAAAAGGATCTCCTTCTTGCGCTCTTCGGTGATGGTTATGGAGGAAACCGCCATATCATACTGGCACTGTGCTATGCCCGCCAGGACCGTGTCGAAGCCCACGTTGGCGAACTCAATATCCAGGCCGGCCTTTTCAGCCACCGCTTTCATCAGTTCAATTCCAAACCCCTCGACTTCCTTGGTTTGCTCGTTCACCATCTCAAACGGCGGCCAGGTGGCATCACAGGCCACGGTGAGTTTGGTTTTCGGAGCACCGGTGCAGGCAGGTATTATCAAAGCCGTTATTAACAACCCGGAAAAAAAATACAGAAATACTTTTTTCATAGTTCCTCCAATCTGAGACAAGTCTGGTTAAATTTTATATTATTTTTGCAAGAAAGTTATTTATAAGTCGTACACATCGCTATATCAAGCTTACAATGGCCGGATACAGTATGAGAGCTAATTCCCTGTATATCGGCCTTTCCACATGGTTGACGATGACTGAGTTGAATTATTAGTGCCTACCCTTAATAACCAGCTTCCTCTCGCTCCAGATGCGGCGGATAAAGGGATCGCCGCGCGCGCTGCGGTAATCAAAATCGCTGCGTGACATGCTGGTCAAGTTAATACTAATTCCAGTTTCATCTTCTGCCCGGGCAATTAGCTCAAGGAGATTATCCTTGTTAATATCACCGATCACGAGCAGGTCTATGCCTTCTGCCGGGATTTCTTCTATGCGCGCTGCTTCACCGTGGACGATTGCCATCGTTATGGAGTCGATGTTTGTGAATTTTTCTTTAAGATGTTCGACGAGGGTTGGTATGGCCAGGCCGGGAGATTGCTTCGTCGTTTCGCTCCTTGCAATGGCATACAGGGGTTCGCTCGCGATGGAAGGTTTCCTTTCTTTCTTCACAGTGACATCAGGCGTATTCAGAATGATACGCTGCCATTCGGCGAGCAAGGTGAAGTCTTTGACTACCTCGAAGTATTTGAGGTTGCCCTGCATGTGCGAGCGGAGCAAGCCGGCTTTTTCGAGGTGGCCGAGCTCACGACGTACTGCATTAAGGGGTTCATGAGTAAGACGCGCGATCTCCCTGGTGTAGTAGCTCTTCTCCGGGTCCAAAAGAAATAGCTTGAGCAGGTTGCGCTTGGCTTTAGAGGTTATGAAGTATCTGAGCATGGCTTAATTGTGAACACCTATTATGTTCTAGCGTATAGCAATTGTGTGCGATAGTCAAGTAGATTGCAATAATTTTATGATAGAATAGCTGCCATATGGCTAAACGGAGGCAGGGAATGGATACAAAAGATATACGCCAGACGGTCACTTTCAAGGCCAGTGCGCACGCGGTTTACGAGATCCTTATGGATTCTAAAAAGCACTCCGAACTGGCCGGGGATGATGCCAGAATCAGCCGCAAGGTGGGCGGTAAGTTCAACGTCGGAAACTATATCGAAGGTGTAAATCTGGATCTGGTGCCGGATGAAAAGATCGTTCAGGCATGGCGCTACAACGACTGGCCCAAAGGTCATTATTCGAAGGCGACCTTTGCACTGAAAAAATCTGAAGGCAAAACGAAGCTGACCTTCACGCAGACCGGCGTGCCCGAGAAGTTCTACGCGGATATAAAGCAAGGATGGATCGATTATTACTGGACTCCGATGAAGGAAATGCTGGAGAAATAATATACCGAACCTAAAGGAATGGAGATTATCAATGGGAAAAATCAAGATTGGTCCGCAACCACTGCTCTACCCCATGCCAGCCCTGCTGGTGGGTGCCAACGTGGAGGGCAAGCCCAACTTCATGACCGTGGCCTGGGGAGGAATCGCCTGCGGTGAGCCAGCAATGGTATCGGTGGCCATACGGCACCCGCGTTACACACTCAAGGGGATGAAGGAGAACATGACCTTCTCGGTCAACGTGCCTTCCACCGACCAGGTCAAGGAAACCGACTACTGCGGAATCACCACCGGCGCTAAGGCGGACAAAGTGAAGACCTGTAAGTTCAAGGTGTTCTATGGCAAGCTGGAATCCGCGCCGATGATCGAGCAGTGCCCGGTCAACATGGAGTGTAAGATCGAGCATATGCTGGACCTCGGCAGCCACGTGCTGGTCATCGGTAAAATCGAAGAGGTCTACGTCTCTGGCAACTGCTTCACCGACGACCATCCTGACGTGAAAAAGATCAGGCCGCTGATCTGGACCACCGTGCCGGCCAACGTTTATCAGGGACTCGGCGGAGTGGTAGGCAAGGCGTTCAGTATAGGCAGAGAGATAAAGTAGGTTCCTTCGGTCATGGGATTGCTTCGTCGCCTGCGGCTCCTCGCAATGACACGTTATTCCCCATGTCATTGCGAGCGAAGCGAAGCAATCCCTCGGTTTACGAGGTCAGGTATGAAAAGCGCGCTTATTTTGTTTGTCACCCTATGTGTGCTCCTCATTTCCTGCATGCCCGTGTCACAGCAGACAGGCAGTGATAAGATCGGTGTGGTAGTCACGGTACTGCCACAGGAAGAGTTCGTGGAGAGCGTCGGCGGTGATAAGGTGGAAGTAACCGTGATGGTCCCGCCGGGTGCCAGTCCGCACACTTACGAGGTTACACCCGTTCAGATGGCCAGACTGAGCAAAGCGAAGGTATACTTTAAAGTAGGCTCGCCAATCGAATTCGAGCTCACCTGGCTGGATAAGTTGATTGCTCAGAATAAGGACATGCTGGTGGTCGACTGCAAAAAGGGGATCGAACTGGCCCAGAGCGCCGACCCCGATGAGCCCGGCACCGATCCGCATATCTGGACATCCGTGCGCAATGTTAAAATAATGGTGAATAATATCTGCCGGGGGCTGGTACAGGTCGACCCCGCCAGCAAGCAATACTACGAGGGAAACCGGGATGCTTACCTGGAAAAGCTCGATGCACTGGATGCGGGCATCCGGGCAGCGCTTGACGGCGCGAAGCAGAGAATATTCATCGTTTACCATCCTGCCTGGGGATACTTCGCCAGGGACTACGGTCTTGAGCAACTCGGTATAGAGCAGGAGGGCAAGGAGCCGAAGGCGGCATACATGACCAGGCTGATAAACCAGGCGAAAGCAAAAGATATCAGGGTGATTTTCGTGTCGCCCGAATTCGATACCCGGAGCGCGGAGGCGGTCGCCCGGGAAATAAATGGACGCGTCGTAATCATCGATCCGCTTGCGAAGGACTATGTTAACAACATGCGCGCGATAGCGGCAGCGCTGAAGGAGGCCACGCAGAAGCAATGATGGGCAGTGATGTTGTGAGACTGGAAGACGTCTGGGTAAGCTATGACGGCACGGCCGCCCTGGACGGCATCAACCTGCGCGTGAGCGAGCACGATTTCCTAGGTATCATCGGGCCCAACGGCGGGGGCAAGAGCACTTTACTCAAAGTCCTGCTCGGGCTGGTAACTCCCAGCCGCGGCATGGTGACCGTGCTGGGCAACCCGCCGGAAAAGAGCCGCAATAAGGTTGGTTACGTGCCGCAGCACAGCAATTTCGACCGTAATTTCCCGGTGAGCGTGCAGGAAGTTACCATGATGGGACGCTACGGTAAAACCGGGCTGTTAAGACGTTATAATAGCTCCGACCGGCAGGCGGCGGAGAAAGCGCTGAGCCGGGTGGGCATGCTGGACCATGCCGGGTCGCAGATTGGGCAGCTTTCCGGCGGACAGCAGCAGCGCGCTTTCATAGCGCGGGCACTGGTGGCCGATCCCGAACTGCTTTTACTGGATGAGCCCATGGCCAGCGTGGACTCAGCCATGCAAACCGAGTTCTACGAACTGCTGGAAGACCTCAAGAAGGAGATGACCATCATCATGGTTTCTCACGATATAGGCGCCGTATCTGTATTTGTGGATAAGATTGCCTGCCTCAATGTGCAGCTTTATTACCACGGTTCCAGGGAGATCACGCCGGAGATACTGGAAGCTACATATAAGTGCCCTGTGCAGCTTATAGCGCACGGGGACATACCTCACCGCGTCCTCCGGGAACATTGACAATGCCTGAAATATTCCAGTATGAGTTCATGCGCAACGCGCTGGCGGCCGGCCTGCTGGCCTCGGTTGCCTGTGGCATTGTGGGCGTCTACGTGGTGGTCAAGAAAATCGTATCCATGAGCGGCAGCATTGCACACGCTTCCTTCGGTGGCATAGGCCTAGGCTATTTATTGAAGTTCAGCCCGGTGCTGGGGGCTATGCTGTTCGCGCTGCTTTCTGCCATAACCATGGGACTGGTGACACGCAAGACAAAGCTAACCGAGGACACGGCCACAGGCATACTATGGGCGCTGGGCATGGCGCTGGGCGTCATCTTCATCGGACTGACACCCGGTTACGCACCCGACCTCATGAGCTACCTCTTCGGCAATATACTCACCGTGCCTGCAAGCGATATCTATCTGATGGCTGCACTGGACGTCATTATCGTGGCGCTGGTGATCGCACTCTATAAGGAATTTCTACTGCTTTCGTTCGACGAGGAGTTCGGCACGGTGGTGGGCATGCCGGTGGATGGACTGTATTTGCTGCTGCTGTGCATGGTGGCGCTTACTGTGGTGGTGCTTATACGTGTGGTTGGCATGATTCTGGTTATTGCCATGCTCACCTTCCCGGCAGCGCTGGCGAGGCAGTTTACCCACGATATGAAGAAGATGATGCTGCTCGCCGTGGTTTTCGGGATGGTTTTTACCTTTGGCGGGCTGTGGCTGTCTTACGTGCTCAACCTGGCATCGGGTGCTACTATAATCCTGCTCAGCGGACTGGTGCTGCTCCTGTCTTACACGGCAACCGGACTGCGCCACAGATTCTCAGCGCACAAAACTGCTATCTAAGTTGACGGTGGCAACGGTTCGTGGGCTTTCCTGGCGTAGACTTTCTCATAGGCCTTGCAGTAAGGGCACATGCCGCCCTCGATCTTCTTGACGAACCAGAAGGCGAAACCCTTCTGCTTTTCCCTTGCCTTTGAACAGACGGTGCATTTGAGGCACATTTCTGCCATTTGACGGTCTCTATCGGTTATCTGCTGCATCCTGGTTTACTCCTCGCGCTTTAAGATACTGGGAATTATATCCGGCATTGTTTCAGGAAGCCGTTTAATTGTATCATAACAGCAGTATTGTTCAACAACTCACCCCCGCAACCAATTAGACGTAGGAGGTTTTTCCCATGAAGATCGCAGTTCTCAATGGTAGCCCCAAGGGTGAAATCAGCGTCACCGTCCAGTACGTCAAGTTCATCCAGAAGAAGTTTCCCCGGCACGAATTGAAATTGCTCAATATCGCCCATGATATACAGAAGCTGGAGAAGGACGATAAGGCGTTTCGGGCGGTCATCAATGAAATAAAAACCTCGGACGGCATTATGTGGGCATTCCCGCTTTACGTGTTCCTGGTGGCCTCGCAGTACAAGAGGTTCATCGAGATGATCCGGGAGAAGGGCGTGGCAAATGCATTCAAGAGCAAGTACACCTGCGTGCTTTCTACCTCAGTTCACTTTTTTGACCACACGGCGCACAACTATATGCGGGGCATCTGCGATGACCTGGACATGAAGTTCATCGAGCCTTTCTCAGCCGACATGGATGACATCTTCATCGACGAGAAGCGCGCGGCACTGATCAAATGGGCAGGCGATTTCTTTGCCGCGATAGAAACAGGGTCACCCACTGCCAGGTACAGCAACCCGATTGTTTATAACAAGTTCAGCTACAGGCCCGGCAAAGGGATCGCCAGGGTTGATAAAAAGGGGTTGAAGATAAGGGTACTGGCCGACATAACCGATGAGAAATCCAACCTGGCCGAAATGGTAAAGCGTTTCAAGGATGCGTTCAAGGGCGATATCGAGGTGTCAAACATAAGGGACATCAATATCAGGGGCGGTTGCCTGGGCTGCATGCAGTGTGCCTTCGACAACATTTGCGTTTACGTGGGAAAGGACGGTTTCGTGGAGTTCTTTAACGCGGGGCGCGACGCGGACGTGACCATTTTTGCCGGCGAGATAAAGGACCGCTTCTTCTCGTCGCGCATGAAGATGTTCTGGGATAGGAGCTTCTTCAACGGGCATATCCCTGTCAACGTTGGCAAACAGGTAGGTTTCCTCGTGTCAGGCCCGCTCAACCTGCTACCCAATCTGCAGGAAATAATTCAGGCTGAGGCAGAGATGTCGGAAGCTAACTTCACCGGGGTGGTCACCGACGAATGTGCCGACTCCGCGCAGCTTGACGCCCTGCTTGATGATTTCGCCCGGAGGTGCGTCGATTACGCGGTGGCTAAATACCTGCGGCCCAAGACCTTCCTGGGCGTGGGCGGACACAAGATCTTCCGCGATCAGATCTGGGCAAGGCTGGCCTTCCCCTTCACCGCGGACTATCGCTATTACGAGGAGCACGGACTGTTCGACTTCCCGCAGCAGGATGCGCGGTATCTCGAATTTAGCCAGAAAATGACCGAGGCGATCAAGGACCCCAAGGTTAAAGAGATGGTGCGCAAGATGATGGAGACCGAGATGCTCAAGGGATACCAGAAAATAGTCGAGACCAAATAGTGTTCATTTACGCACACTATGAATGATCTATTCAATCACACGGCGCAGGGTGTTAAACGCAGCCGAGAAGGCGTGTTCGGCAGGATCGCCGGGCTCTTTAGCCGCTCCAGGATAGATGATTCCACCTGGGACGAGCTTGAAGAGCTGCTTATCGCTGCCGACGTGGGCGTCGAGACCACGGGAAAAATGCTGGGCAGGGTAAAAAAGAGGGTTAGAGAGGAGAAGTTGAGCGACGGCGGCCAGGTGCGCGATGCCCTCAAGGAAGAGATGGTGAAATTGCTGAGCCTGAATTCAAATGCAGGATCAGATACTGCCCCCCGCGACATCGAAGTGATACTTTTTGTCGGGGTTAACGGCTCGGGTAAGACCACCAGCATCGCCAAGCTTGCCAGCGAGTATAAGGGCGCGGGCAAGAGGGTGATACTTGGAGCCGCGGATACTTTTCGTGCGGCAGCCATCGACCAGTTGAAAACATGGGGAAGCAGGGTCGGCGTGGAAGTTGTGGCCCACCAGCCTGATGCCGACCCGGGAGCGGTGGTCTTCGACACACTGCAGGCAGCACAGAGCCGCAAAGCAGACGTCGTCATCATCGACACGGCTGGCAGGCTGCAGACCAAGCACAATCTGATGGACGAACTGAAAAAGATAAAAAAGGTCGCAGGCAGGTACGCGGCCAACCAGGAAGTCCTGCTGGTCATCGATGCTACAACCGGGCAGAACGGCCTCTCGCAGGCAAGGAGCTTCACCGAGGCGACCAACGTCACAGGTATTTTCCTCTCCAAGCTGGACGGCACTGCCAGGGGCGGAATTGTGCTCGCCATCTGCGATGAGCTGCAGATCCCCATTAAGTATATAGGCACCGGCGAGAAGGTCGAGGACATAGCACCTTTTGATCCCCGCTCCTTTGTTGACGCCATTTTTTACGAGGCGGCTTAAAATATGTTTGATATAGACTGGAACCCCATCATCTTCAGCATCGGCACACTGGAAATACGCTGGTATGGGCTTATGGTTGTCCTCGCGGTGATTGCCATCATTGGCTTTGCCCTCCTTGAAGCGAAGCGCACGGGATTCCCTCAGGATGTTGTCTGGGACGTGGGCCTGTGGGCAGTTGTCGGAGGAATTGTTGGCTCGAGGCTACTGCACATCATCGATAGATGGGACTATTACATATACCACCCGGACCAGATACTGAACTTTGCGGGCCTGGCCGTGTGGGGCGCAGTGCTGGGAGGGGCCATTGCGATCCTGATTTACGGTCTGGTAAAGAAAATATCCTTCTGGCAGTTAGGGGACCTGGCGGCGCCGGGTGCCATAATGGGGCAGGCTATCGGCCGCGTCGGGTGCCTTATCAATGGCTGCTGCTACGGGCTAACCTGTGAGCTTCCCTTCGCGGTGATTTATCAGAACCCGAGCAGCTTCGCCCCTCACGGAATCCCGTTGTATCCCACGCAGCTTTTTCACATCATCTGGAACCTTATTGGCTTCGGCGTGCTGTGGGGCCTGCGTACGAACCTGAAGCCGCAGGGTTCGCTTTTCCTCCTCTGGCTGATATTCTTCGGGGCCGGAGATTTCGCAATACGCTTCTTCCGCGAGGGGGAACCGTTCCTCTTCGGGTTACCGCAGGCGCAGGTAATTGATATAGCCATCATGGCCATATCAATACCGCTCTTGATTATCAGAATGGTTAGATATAAAGCTGGGAAGCGGGCAGTTGAGGCGGCGGAAGTTAATAAGAGCGGGTAAAATCAAGGAGATTAAGCCTGAGTTGCCCCTTACCGTTAAAGTGGTCCACTTCAACTGAATAAACCACATCAATATGCCGTGCCAGCTCTCCTACGTAGCTGCCCAGTCGGAAGCCCATAGTGTCCCACACGACGCCGTCCTGCCTGAGCTTTAACCTGATATGATCGTTCTGGCTACCGACCAGCTTCTGCTCGACGACCTCGACCTTGCGGCTGAGGAACACAGGCACAGGGTTTCCCACCCCATAGGGTTCCAGGTGGCGCATCTCTTCGAAGACGCCCTTTGCGAAGGTGGAAAGTGGCAACTCTGCATCGATATCTATGTGAGGGCGCAAATCGAGGCCTGCCAGTTTTTCCTCGGCCAGGGTGCGCAGCCTTTTCTGGATCTGTGGCAGGTCGCGAGTGTGCACGTTGAAGCCCGCCGCCCGCGCGTGGCCTCCATATTTGGTCAACAGGTGGTGGCAGCTTTTTAACGCGGCCATGAGGTCGAATTCCTGTATGCTCCTGGCGCTGCCGCGGCAGGAATCCGCCCCGATTTTGACCAGCACCACAGGCCTGTAGAACTCG
>CAYLRS010000016.1:0-12531 GCA_964385895.1 uncultured Dehalococcoidales bacterium | reverse complement strand
TGGGGCTGTAGCTCAATTGGGAGAGCGTTTGACTGGCAGTCAAAAGGTCAGGGGTTCGACTCCCCTCAGCTCCACCAAACAAACCTCTGAAGCTAAATCAAATTCTGATTACCTTTCTATTCGTCCGAATTCACAAGTGCCATTATCTGTTCCATTGCACCGTTTGATTGAATAAAAAAAGCATAATGCGCGAGCAAACAGGCCAGTATCGCCTACAACGGTTAAGAGCTATTACATAGGCTTATCTGCACTGTTTACCTGGGCTATGGAAGAGGAATTGATACAGGTCAATCCTATGGCGAATGTGAAGAAGCCTAGGCTGCCGAACAGGACGGTTAAAGGATTAGCTTACCATATACCGGAATAGCTATTATCGCAGCAATAACAATGAATATCCACCAAGTCCATATAGGCAGCCAGTTTGCTAATAGCACACCTATGCCTAATCCACCAATAACCTTAGCTGTGACAAATAACACAAAGTAAGGATTTGATAACTGTCTTAACTTTTCTATTTTGTTACTATACCAACCCATAATGCTAACCTCCTTCTTCTATTAGACTAGGATTTTTTCCAATTATCCGCTAATCACCACTCTTTGTCCACCATATATGGATACATTCCTCACAATCGCAGCACTTTATTCTGAACTAACTAAATATCGTATTTCCACGCAAACACTATTTTTATCCTCCCGAGCAACTGGCCTTATCAATGAGGGATTTCTTGACTGGATTGAACAGTGCATGTAAATTGCCGCTATTATTAATAGGAGGCGTGAAACTGGCTGGCTGATAATATGATCACAGGGGCAAGTCATCATATTGAAAATGCACTTATTGTAATAGAGAAAATGACCATGTTAAGATTGATAAATGTTGATTGAGGTACGCATAGGGCCTGGGAAGAGGAAGCTGACACAGTCCATTCTTCAGATCAACCGACTCAGCGGGACGCCGGTAGACAAGATACATAGAGTTCCGCATATATCCTTATATGGTAGTTTTTCGGCTGACTACAGGCAGGTGGATCGTGTGAAAGAGGTCTTGCTATCCGTCGGCAAGAAATATTCATTCATGCCCTACCTCATCGACGGCTTTCGCTGGATCAACGGCAGGCACGGCAGGGTCATTTATTTCAACATCGTCCCTTCGCCCGAGTTCAAGAAGTTCCGGCAAGAACTGATGCAGCGGCTGCTCAGGATAGTGCCTGAAACCAAGCCTTTTGATAAAGAAGAAGATTTCCTATTTCATTCTACCCTGGCCTATAAGCTGGACAGCAGGGAGTTCGAACGTATATGGTCTTACGTGTGCAGCGATAGGTCATTAGCGACGAAATTTTCGACTCACGCGGCAGATGCTGAAGATCACCACATGCGGTATTTTTATTTGCCGCTGAACGCCCTAAGAGTTACCTTCCTGAACGATCAATCTAAAATACTCTGTGAATATGATTTTCTTCAGCAGAGGTTGTTTTCCAGATCAGAAGCCCTGAGCTCATACGAATGGGGCAGGACCCTGAAGCTGTTCAGGATTGTCAAGGGCATCGAGGCTGCCAGACCTGGGGCTGATCGGACGCCGCCCTACATTATCAGCGATCTGCACCTGGATCATTCAAATATCATTCAATATTGCGCAAGGCCGTTTGTTTCCTCAAACGTCGATGAAATGAATAGTGTGCTGGTAGATAACTGGAATAATATTGTTGGCAATGATGAGGTTTATTTCCTGGGCGACCTGTCTTTTGGACAGGGTTCAAGATTGGCAAGTTATTGGCTGGGGAGACTAAGAGGAAAGAAACATTTTATCAGGGGTAGGCACGATGCTAATATTCGGGATGCAAAGGAATACGAAGTGATAAAATGCGGCAGATACACGTTCCTGCTGGCTCACGACCCCGACAGGTTGCCTATCGACTGGAACGGCTGGGTGATCCACGGGCACAAGCATAACAACGACATGAAGAACTATCCTTTCATCAATGGTGATAGGAAGACGATCAACGTGAGCCCGGAACTGGTCAACTACAGGCCCGTGAGCCTCGACTTCCTGGCATCACTAAAGCTGAGCTCTATCAGGAGAATGGACACGATAGACAGCGTCCCGGTAATGAGGTAGCTTCTGCCTGTTGAATTCACACAATCGTTATAATTTGACCGTGAATTTTATGCTTTCGCAATGCTCCGTTATATGAGAAATATTACTCCGGGTAACTGGCCTTATCAAAGAAATTGTGTCATAGTAATTTCAGGGTAGTGTTATGCTGGAACAGTGTAAATGCACTTAAATCCTTGCGTTAAAAATATTCTGTCAGCTTTAGCAGTAGCTATTTTGGGCTTTGTGCTGCTGAATCTCACATTCCTATTAAACTTTTTACTGTTTCAATTTATCAATCTCTTCGTATCTGATGAGTTTATGTCTGCATACCAGTGGTTTCCAATGGTGCGACATGCTTTGTTTCTTGTGATCATCGTTCTGATTTCCTGGCCTATCTTCCGGTCAAAACTCGACATGCTTTACAAAGCGATTTACTTGACTGTGCCTCTGGCCGCAATCCTTGTGAGCATCGGCATATTTCTGTACCCCTGGCCTGTAGTGCCTTATTTAGTTAGCGGCTTGTTTACCATAGGTGTTTTATTTTATCTCTATCGTACCAGGCAGCCTTGGCTTTACTATTACACCGTGCTCTTAGTTGCGCTTACCCTTATGATTTTTACGCTCCTTGGAGGGGAAATATAGCTCTACGTAGTATGTCTCTGTACTCCACTGATATAATGGATTTGATAAAAAATAGGAGGTTCGTGGATGTCCATTGTGAAGGTTGGTGATATCAATCTGTGCTACAAGGTCTGTGGTGGCGGACAACCCTTGATCCTGATCGCTGGGTTCGCCACTGCCCAAAACGCCTGGTTCTCTCTAGTGCGTGCCTTCAGCAAGCACTACCGTGTTGTCACTTTCGACAACAGAGGCATTGGAGGCAGCGACAAGCCGACCGGTCCATACAGCACGAAGATGATGGCCAGCGATACCATCGCTTTGATGGATTGTCTCGGAATCGACAGGGCGCACATTTTGGGAGGCTCCATGGGAGGTATGATTGCACAGCACATTGCCATCGATCACCCGCAAAGAGTGGACAAGCTGATTCTATTCAGCACGAGCGCGGGCGGGCAGCCTCTTCGGGATATGCTCTTTGACTTGGCAGAGGCGACTACACCCAACTGGAATCGCTCGAGGTCAGACCTCGTGGGGGCGGACCTGCGGAAGCTGACGGCCGCCATAGCTTCGCGGTCTTTCAACCAGCCGTTCAACAGACTGGTGGTCGTGACGCTAGCCAAGCTTCTGTTGAGACTCGGCATGACCAAAGTCCCGGCGGGACAGATCGAAGCTATGATGACGCACAATGTCCTGGATCGACTGCACCTAATCCATGCTACCACGCTGGTATTGACAGGCAGCAAAGACAGGCTCATACTGCCTCACTCATCAGAGGTGCTGGCTTCTCGCATAAAGGGGGCCAAGCTGGTCAGCATCGACGGAGGTTCACACGCCCTGGCCGAGGGGATGGCTGGCCGGTTCAACAAGGAAGTGCTGGACTTCTTGAGGAGCGATTGAAACGGACCCCTTGATGACTACCGGGCTGGATCGAGACGCAGTGCATGGAACGAAAGCGGTCTGTTGATATAATGGATTTGATAAAAAAATAGGGAGGTTCGAGGATGTCCGTTGCGAAGGTTGGTGATATCAATTTATATTACGAGATTCACGGTAACGGGGAGCCTTTGCATTTAATCATGGGTTACGGTTCCAACTGCGGCCACTGGTTCGCTATTCTTGATAAGCTGGCCAAAGAACATCGTGTAATAATATTCGATAACCGGGGCACGGGAAGGAGTGATAAACCCGATATACCATACACTGCCGAAATGATAACCGGGGATATTATTGGATTGCTTGATGCCATAGGTATTGGCGCTACAAATGTTTTCGGTGTTTCCATGGGTGGTATGATCGCACAGGAGTTTGCTCTTAGCTACCCTAAGCGATTAAAAAGCCTTATTCTAGGTTGCACTTCCTGTGGAGGGCCTAATGCAATTAAATCTACCCCCGAGGCAACGGCGTTTCTATTCGACCCGGAACGAGCCAAACTTTCAAATGAGGAAAAAGCTTTCTCTACCATACCATGGCTGTGGAATAAGGATTTCATTGATAAGAATCCGGAGGCTGTCAAACGCTACGTAGCCACTACCACAGAATATCCCACACCGCCTTATGCATATATATGCCAGGGGAATTTCATCATGACTTTTAACAGCTATGACCGCCTGCCGGAGATTAAAGCGCCGACATTGGTTATTTGTGGTACTAAAGACCGGCTGATACCGCCTGAAAACTCACAAATACTGGCTTCCAGGATACCTAATTCCGAGCTGGTAATACTGGAAAACGCCGGGCATGGATTCATTTCGGACTCAGCGGAAGAAAGCAGTAAAATAATCCTGGACTTCCTGCGTCGGCACTCAAAAGCTAGTGCGAACAACTAAAACTGAGCTGTATCCTTATCAAAGTGCGTATTGACCTTGTCTCCTCTTGCTTATTGCTTCATCGGGTGCAATTTGAAGAACTGCCAGATGGTCTCAGTGGCACTGAAATCGCGGGATGTTTGGCCAATTAATTTTTCCGACATATATTGGAGCCCGCCAGGCCATGTATGCCCTCCGCCGTTTACCTTGTACAGTACCACCTCGGTGCCATTCCGGCAGCCTGTGTACCTTTCAACAATAGTTGAAGTGCTGTCATTCGGGTTTAAATGCGGAAGCTGCTCCGTCTCCGGTGCTGCCAGGCATCCGTCCTTGCTGACCCAGAATTTAACTGTGTCTGCCACTGATATCACCTTACCTGTTTTAAGCGATAGGGAAGATACATCTCCGCCGTTGAATGGCACCACGGGGTCTTCAGTGCCGTTGATAATAAGCACAGAGACGGAGCGTGAAGGTGACCATATTGAGGCGGTCTTTTGCGGTATGTTTCCGGCCACGGGTGCAATGGCGGCAATTTTGTCGGACAATTCGCAACCGAGGCGGTTTGACATGAATGCCCCGTTGGATATCCCGGTGGCATAAACCATTTTCTCATCTATAGTGAGGTTCTGTACCAGGTGGTCTATCAGGGCTGAAATGAATGCTACGTCATCGATGTTCTCGGCCTGGGCCTTGATCCCCGGATCGCCGCGTCCATCATTCCAATGCTGTGACAGCCCTGGCCCGGTAATCAGATGTTTATACGCTTCAGGATAGACAACTACAAATCCCTGTTTATCAGCCAGCGCATTAAAATCTGTCAGGGGATCCAAAGTCTTAGCTTCGCTGCCTCCGCCATGCAGAACAATGACGAGGGGCCACGGGCGGCTTTTGTCGTATGAAGCAGGAAGGTGCACAAGGTAGGAGCGCTGCAACCCATTGACAAGAATGCTGTCTGTATAATTCTGCAATGAGGCAGTTGTATTATCTGTTACTGCAGCCGGTTTGCCAGAGGTCTGTGGTTCAATCGCCGACTTATTGGCTGTGCAGGCTACCACAGAGGTTATAATCAATATAACTATAAGCAGCTTAAAATATTTCATACGTCGCTCCTCACTATTGGAATGCACCCCTAAGGCTGGATACAAAGGGTTAGGAGTTCTCGGCGGGTCATAACCAATAATCCCTGATCAGTTTCAGGGGTTCAGTCCAGTTATGCAATTTGTTTATGGAAGTAAAAGTGTCCCTGGTGGGTTGAAACAGCAAACAGCATAATGTAGGGCTTAGAATGATATTATTGGATGGCTGCATCATCGGGCACACAATCAGCGTCAGGTCTTGTAAGATACTCCGCCACCTGCGCCTCTGCATCGGAAAGCGAGGAAAGCACTTTCCCGCAACATACGGCTACCTGACCCAACCCGAAGGGTATGAATGGTACCAGTCGCTCACATTTGGGGCATTTAATGTTCATCGTCTTCATTGTATCTGCTGGGCTTTCCCGTGGCGACCCTCTGAAACTCAGCAGATAGATTACCACGGCGGTCTTCAAAGGTGTCAATGGTTAATTAGACATAATGGCAAAATATCTTTAAATATTTTACTCATACGATGAAAACTGTATTTATGGAATGTTTCAATACCAAAGCGAATAGATAATGCGATATCTGGTTTTTGGCGTGAATATAATTCGGGTAAATACAAAAATAATATTAACGCTCGAGATTCTTGGATGGCTACCTTGTTCAATAGGATTCCTAGCTGAGTATTTTCTCTTAATCTCCCCCCCCACCCCAGTTTCGTCACTCATTCCGGCCTTTGTTCAAGCACGGACTGCTTAATACTACCCATGAAAAAGCTCTTGAAGAACGTGTACTCCTGATGTCAGCACAAAAGCGTCTAATCGAGCTTACTGAAATAGCTGAGACGGCTGTATTCTTGGCCTCCGATAATGCTAAGGGTGTTATAGGTCAGGCGATTAACGTCTGTGGCGGTTCGGTATTCTACTAACGAGTTACCCGATACAACGTCTATCAAACCCCGTACGAAGTTTATACGGGAAAGAAATATAACGCCCCTGCTATAATGAAGGTGATCATTTAGTGGTGTATTTTTCGTTAGGCACTACATGACCAATATATTGTGATGATTATACCGGCGCAATAGCAGTGGAGATCTATTAATGTGGAAAATTGTATCTAACTACAAGGACAGCGATGACGCAGTACATCCATTCGACTCTGTGAATTACTACGAATGGTGGTACCTGGACGGTGTATTTGAAAACGGCTATACGTTTACCCATTCCTGTTTCTGGCGCACCATCGTTGGTGGTATGCGTGTACCGGTGGTACTAATGCATATCTACACCCCTGAGGGGAAAAGGATCGAGGGAGCCGCGGGTTTCAATTACACAGATTGCCATGCTAGCCTGGATAAATGCGATGTGGCGATGGGTAAGAACTATATACGCCAGGAAGGCGATCTTTACAAGCTTTCGATTCACGCGATGAATGTGGGAGCAGACCTGACTTACAAGAGGAAGGTACCCGGCTGGAAATGGTCAGAAGACGGTATTTTAATAGACGATGATACCGGAAAACATGGATGGGTGAATGCCCTACCGAGGGCAGATGTTACAGGCAACCTGTTTATCGGCGGCAAGGCTATACCGGTTAAAGGCCAGGGATATCACGATCATAATTGGGGGAACGTTTTAATGTCCGAAAGCATGACGGGGTGGATTTGGGGAAGGATGTTTCACCAGGAATATACGTTTGTTTACTTTTACCTGCTGCCCCTGACCGGCGAAACAGGCGTAAGGTCTGCGTTGTATCTCGTGCGAGGCGATGAACCGCTATTCGCTTCACCTGCCATGAAATTCACAACCGGTAAAAATGCCTTACACGAGAAAACCGGCAATTCAATACCCACGGATATCGTTTTTGAGGGCAGTTCAGGGAACGTTGATGTCTATTGCCACCTGGATGTAGTTAAAGTGCTGGATGCTATAAAATCCGAAGCGGATCCCAATGGGTTCACCAGCTATTATTACAGGCGCCTCAACAAATATGATGCCCGCATAACGGTTGATGGCAAGACCTCTATAGTTACTGGCGAGGCAATTAATGAGCATGTGCTATTGAGGTGACTTCATTCAAGCTGCAACCGGTTGCTTAACCGGAATTAAACCTGTTAAGTGCGGCATAAAATAATCCCGGCTGACTTTTTATGGCAATAGAATTATTTAAGTCCGTACCATAACTATTTTTCCAGCTCAATCCGGTAGCGGCAGACATGATCACCCCTGGTCAGCAACTTGCTGAAACCCTTTACCTTAATTTTCGGGTTGAGGATCTCTGTCATTCCCCAGAGCCGCCATGAGATAATATCGCAGAGTTCGGGAGTATTTGACCACAGCCGGGCAACCGGGCAAGTGTATATTTCCTTCTCAAATGCCTCGGGTGTATGCTCAATATACCCGTGCCAGAAGTTGGCGAACATGTCATCTATTAAATCTGCCTGCTTCCCAAACCACCCGCAATCGGCAAATTTTTGCTCCTTGCCAATCGCAAGTTTCTTCAAAATCACGGCGTCTTCCTTGCCCTGGTTATACAGCTCTTCCTTTAGCTTCTCGACGAATTTATTGCCGCCTGTCTCTTTGCCAACCCTGAAAAGCAGCGCCATCTGACTGGCAAGGGTTTCTGTCCAATTCTTGTAACGTTTCCCCATCTCCTCTTCACTTACCGGGTATTTTTCATATTCTGGGATCTCACTCATTGTATTACCTCCATTTCTCTGATAATATCATCAATGCTGGTAATAACCTGTTTCCAAAGTATACTTTTCTATTAAATTCTTAAACAAGTCAGTAGCAAGTCACGAGCAGGTATTTCCAATATTAACAATGATACAATGATTCGGCGCATGCTGGCAGGAGCAATAACAATCAATGTGTATTTATCGTTTTCCCCTCTTGAATCAATGTCAAGGACGGGTAAAATAATTGATTACGGAGGTATCTCTTTTGAAAAACGTTTCGACGGCTTATTCTGATAAAGACGATGCACTGCACTACTATAAAACCCCGGCTTATTTTGAATGGTGGTATAACGATGTACATTTTGATAACGGCTATTCCTGTGTAATCGTTTATCACCGGGCATGCGGGTTCTTACACCCGCGCCTTCACTTGATAACTAAAGAAATTTATACACCGGATGGAAAAAAAATTGTATCGTCAAGTATATTCCGGCCGGAAGATTGTTCGGCAAGTGAAAGCAAATGCGACGTCAAGCTAGGGGAAAACTACTTAAGGCAGGAAGGCGATATTTACCGCGTATTTGCTCCCGGTAATGATATGGCTATCGACCTCGTTTTCAAACGTGTTATACCCGGTTGGAAGCCCGCCGGTACAGGTTACCTGTATAACAACCATGAGCAGGTACAGGGATGGGTTGTGCCGGTTCCCAGGGCGGAAGTGCAGGGCACGGTGAAAGTCAACGGCAAAGAAATGAAGGTTAAAGGCCTTGGTTATCATGATCATAACTGGTCCAATGTAAATATGCACGACAGTCTCAGGAACTGGTACTGGGGCCGCTTTCACCACCCTGAATATACGCTAATCTATTACTACCTTTATCCCGCCAGGAGGAATGAGCCCAACATTTCACGTTTGTTTTTGGCAAAGGGTAATAAAGTACTTATGCTGTCTGACAAGATCGAACTTAAAGCCTCTGATACAAGAGTGGATGATATTACCGGCATATCGGTGCCGCGAAACCTGTCTATTAGGGCTGCGGGTAAAACTACTTCAATAAAACTTGGGGTTATCACCCGGAGTATATTCGACAGTAATAAACTGCTGCAAGCGGCACCCTGGCCTGTCCATTACTGGCGGTTAAAAGCTGACTACCTCTGTGAAATAAAGAGGGGCGGGCAGGTAGAGAAACTCCAGGGTCAGACCATGAGCGAACAAGTGCTGCTCCGCTGATTAACCATAAATGGAATAATAAAAAAAAGTGCACTCTAATAGCAGACCAGTTTAAATTGTTCGGACGGGTAACTATGCAAAAAATCGTCTCAAAGTACTTGGATCAAGATGATGCTCTTCATCCTTTTGACACGCCCGACTATTACGAATGGTGGTACCTGGACGCCGTGTTCGAAAATGGCTATTCCTGTGCCCTTTCCTGCTTCTGGCGCACCAGCTATCAGGACTCCCATATCCCATTGACCATCATTGATATTTATCCTCCTTATGGAGACCGGATCAGGGGAGCGGAGGGTTTCGATTATAAAGACTGCCGTGCCAGCCTGGAAAAATGTGACGTCGTGCTGGGCAATAACTATATCAGGCAGGAGGCAGACATTTATAAAGTTTCACTACATGCTGAGAACACGGGTGTTGAGCTTGTTTATAAACGTAAACTGCCCGGCTGGAAATGGACACGTGATGGTTTGATGAAAAACAATGCCGACGGCATGCAGGGATGGGTAAATGCAATTCCCAGGGCTGATGTGACCGGCACCCTGTTTCTCGGTGATAAGATCATACCGGTCAAAGGGCAGGGATATCATGATCATAACTGGGGTAATGTTGAGATGTCCCGTAACTTTGCCGGATGGGGTTGGGGACGCATGTATGACCCAAAATATACCTTTGTTTACGGTTGGTTCATGCCCTTTAACAGGGACATACCCATATTACCTTCTTTATACGTAGCCCGGGGTAGCGAGCCCATATTTGCTTCACCCGCGGTAAACGGCAAATTAAGCAAAGAAGTACTTCACGAAGAAAGCGGTAACTCATTACCCACGGACATCCTGATTCAAGGCAAATCGGTAGATGTGAAGGTATCCTGTCACCTTCATATAATCAAAGTAATAGAGCTCATGAAAACCGGCCCGGATAAGGGAGGATTCATGACGAACTATTACAGGCGATTAAATAAATACGATGCCAGAATTGTAGTGGAAGGCGAGTTCGACGAGGTTACGGGCGAAGCGCTTAATGAATATGTCATGCTCCGGCATCAGGGTTAAGTATTTACAAATCAAACCCGTATTTGACAGGAAAATATAATCCGAATATAAAGGCATATATATTGGTAAAAACGCAACAATAAACTTCAATATCATTGTTAGACCCCAATGATTTGGTAAGGAAATGTTCAGCGGTGTATACGGTGGCTCCGGCGCCCTCAGCATGGTGCAGTATTTCGAAGCCCTTGAAAAAACCGGAACGACTGATCCCGATGCAGTGATGCGCGCAATAAGGGGTGGCACTTTTGACAGTTTCCTGGGGAGATATACGTTATCCGGGAAAAAATACTATGGATCAGATGTAGTATTCGGGCATCCCTGTGCTATGGGCATCATAAAGGGAATGGAAACAGTTTACCTGGGAGAATATCCCTTAACCAATGTGGATAAACCTTTCGCTGAATTTTAACTCACTTGTTGCAGCTGTAACGATTCTTTAGTTACTTATTGAGCATAACTATAAGCAGACCAGGGTTAAGGAGGTGTCATGAGCAAAAAACGCATAATAACTACAGTCACTGTCGTAGTTGCCCTGGTAGCCTTGGCAGCCATTAGTTTGTGGATAAATAGTCTTATGCCCTTACGTCAGACTCCCACCACCGACTACTTTGCACAGAAGGAAGCAGGGCACCTGACCCCGGATGAGTGGATGGACTACCGCTCCCTTCAAGAATTCATGAATCCGCCAGCTACTGATTTTAAAGGTTACGATATGCCTTCAGGATACTGGAAATATGGACTTGCCTTTACAACCTATGGTCTGGCTTGCATACCGTATATCGAAAGTGGGCAACGCGTAGCAGTAGGCCATTATATTGACAAGATGATTCAAAAAATGAAGCAAAAGCCTGTGTGGGAAGACTGGATCAAGAACGGCTACGGGGATGATCCGTTAGCCGAGCATAACATTATGTATAAGGGTCATCTTAATGTAATGTATGGCCTGCACCAGCTGATCTCAGGCAGTACCAAGTGGGATAAGGATTTCACATGGCTAACCAACAATATAGCCGCTGAAATTGATGCCGCTCCTTACAGGGGTGTTACCTGCGAACCAGATGACTATTTCGTCCAATGCAATGTTATCGGTATCTATAGCCTTTTACTTTACGATAAGCTTCACGGTACCGATCATTCTAGAGAGGTCAACAGCTGGCTAACCTGGGTAAAATCCCGTATGATTGTCCAGCCATACGGGCTGCTCGCACGCGCATACCACCCGGAGAGCGACTATGTGGATCAGGAAGTATCAGGTTATTGTAACGGTTGGGCGATTACCTTTTTACATTCGATTGATCCGGCTTTTGCTGAATCGCTCTATCCCAGGTACAAGCAAACGTTCACAAAGGATATTTTAGGTATGTATGCATATGCCTCCGAACATCCTAACGGCCTCTCGGATCCCATGGCTCATGCATGTGCAATGATGGTCTCCAAAGAGATGGGTGACCAGAAATTGTTTGATAAATTGTTGAACTCTATCGAAAAGACGTCACCGCCAACTGTAGATGGGAATACCATTAGTTACAAGGGTATGGACAAGTATGCGCAGGGAGTTTTATTCTTTAGTAAAACCAATATAGGTCTGGGGAAGATACTCAAGGAGCTACCGAGAAACTAAACTATGGACTGACGCGCTGATTTCCGCAGGGTTATTTCCCAGCTGTCCATACCCCGAACTCGGAGGTGTTCCCTGCCGAGTCGGTCGCGGTGGCGGTGAGGTCACAGAATAGAATAAAGTCGTATTTTTACTCACATTTTGCTAAGGGATTGTTTGTCATTAGGCATAATTACAAAAATTGCTGAACGTAAAATGACATAAAACTAAAAACTAATAAACACCATTTCCTATCTGGCACCACCTTTATTCTTATGCGATCTCTACCTGGCAGTCAAAAGGTAGGGGTTCGACTCCCCTCAGCTCCATATCTTCATTATTTTGAATCTGGTCTTTATCCGGTAATTC
>CAYLRS010000015.1:0-13146 GCA_964385895.1 uncultured Dehalococcoidales bacterium | reverse complement strand
CGATGGTTAAAGCATATGGAGACATTAAGGCAGATGCAGATATCTTGAAGGAAGTCGCAAGGCGTCTGAAAAAATAAACGCCCCTTAAGGAGTGAACAAATGTCCAAAGTAAAAGTAGCAACGGTCTGGTTAGAAGCGTGTTCAGGGTGCCATATGTCATTCCTGGACATTGACGAGTTTATTATTGACCTGTCCAAGTTGGTTGAGTTTCACAGAAGCCCCATAACGGATATTAAAAACTTCACTCCAGTTGAAGTGGGCATAGTTGAAGGTTCAATCGGAAATGAAGAGGAGGAGGAGATAATTAAGGAATTGCGCCACAACTGCAAAATACTAATGGCGTGGGGCGATTGCGCTTGCTTCGGCGGCGTCTGTGCTATGCGGAGTTCGCTGGATAAAGACGACGTGCTCAAATGTGGCTATATTGATACAGCCAGCACCTACAAGGGGAAGATACCTGTGCCACCGGGTGTCCCTGCCCTTCTTGATAAGGTATATCCCGCAAATCAGATAGTTAAAGTTGATTGCTATGTACCTGGTTGCCCTCCTGAACCAGAGGCAATTAAATATGCTCTCACTGAGTTGCTGGCAGGCAGGATCCCGGTCCTACCCAGCAACATCATGCGCTTTGATTAAAGAGGTGAAAAATGGCGAGCAAAATAATTGAAATTAACCCAATTACCAGAGTCGAGGGACACGGGAAAGTAACAATCCAGCTGGATGACGCTGGCAATGCGATATCCGCCAGGTTCCATAATACCCAATTTCGCGGCTTTGAGAAATTCTGTGAAGGGCAGGTCTTCTGGGAGATGCCCACTCTTACTTCCAGGATTTGCGGCATCTGCCCCGTAAGCCATCAGCTTGCTTCTGCAAAAGCCTGCGATGCTATCCTTGGCGTGGAACTGACCAGGCCAGGCAAGCTGTTGAGGGAATTACTGCACCTTGGACAGTATATTCAATCGCACGCACTGCATTTCTTCCACCTTGCCAGCCCTGACCTGCTTCTGGGCTTTGACTCCGATCCGGCGACAAGGAACGTAATAGGCCTGATCGGCGTGAATCCAGAACTGGCAACCAAGGGAGTCAAGATGCGTAGCCTTGGCCAGACTATTATCAAGAAGCTCGGTGGCAAGAAGGTCCACCCCAATGCAGCAGTACCGGGCGGTATGAATACCGCGTTATCAGTCGAGGACAGGGACTATTTCCTCAGGCAGATGGACTGGGTATTAGCGGATGCCCAGGTTGCCCTGAAAATCTGGAAGGACTATGCATTTAAAAATGCTGATGTCGTAGAGAATTTCGCCAAGTTCCAATCGGCCTATCTCGGTATGGTAGACGAAAACAACAACCTTGCGCTCTACGATGGCAAGTGGAGACTTGTTGATTCCAAGGGAGTGGTACTGGAAGAACAATTCGATCCTTCGAAATACCTTGATATTATTGCTGAGTACGTCGAAGACTGGTCCTACATGAAATTCCCGTTCTACAAAAGTCTCGGTTATCCCGGCGGTATTTACCGCGCAGGACCTCTTGCGCGGCTTAACGCCTGCACCGGTATCACTACCCCCATTGCCAATGCTGAGTTCAAGACCTTTAAGAAGCTCAGTAAGTATGGTTTTGTAGAGAGCTCATTGTATTATCATCATGCCCGCTTGATCGAGTTGATTTATGCTATCGAGAAGACCAGAGAAATCCTCGAAGATAAGGACATAACATCCACCGACATTTTGGTCAACTCGACAAAGTATAATGAGCAAGGCGTGGGCGTTGTCGAAGCTCCGAGGGGGACCCTTATACATCATTATTGGGTTGATGAAACAGGCAAGGTAACCAAAGTCAACCTTATAGTAGCAACGGGCCATAACAACGCAGCCATGAACCGTGCAGTATATGAAGTAGCCAAAGATTACATCAAGAAAGGTAATGTCACCGAAGGTATCCTCAACAGGGTTGAAGTCGCGATCCGTTGCTATGATCCCTGCCTCTCCTGCTCCACTCACTCGCTGGGCCAGATGCCGCTGCTCGTTCAGCTCAGGGCTCCAGATGGCCGGATTGTAAAGCAGATATCCAGTTAACATATTTTAACTCTCCAAGGTGTCTCAAACGGCAGGTTACGCAGTTTGTAACCTGCCCTCATTTTTTGATATTGTTTGTGTTATATGCTCTATACAATTTTTATTGACGGCACGGAAATAAAAACTAAGGCGAATTCCATTTTATTATGGGTTGCCCTGGACAATGGGTTCTACATACCCAATTTGTGCAGTATCCGGGATATTGAACGACCTGCGGGGTCCTGCCGTCTCTGCTTTGTTGAGATCGAAGGAATGGAGCAACCTGTTACCGCTTGCACTGAAGGGCTGAGAGATGGCATGAAAGTTCGCCTTAATAGCCCCACAATCTCAAGGATCAGGAAATCTGCCTTTGACCTTTTATTGAGCAGCCATAAGGTAGATTGCGCACATTGTGTCAAAAATAAGAAGTGTGAATTGCAGAATATCGCCGGCAGAGAACGCTGGAAACTAAATGATAAGCGTTTTAAGAAAATTGGAGGTAATCTGCCCATAGATTCAAGCCATCCGGCCATCGTCTTTGACCGCAATAAATGTGTTCTTTGCGGGAAATGTGTATGGGTATGTCATGAGGAAGGTAGTGGTATCCTTGATTTTGCCTACCGCGGTATCAGGACTATGGTTGCGACATTCGCGGATATGCCACTCGCGGAAGCCGGATGCAATTCCTGCCTGGCATGTGTCGCCATATGCCCCGTTGGGGCACTATACAAGAAGCAAATAAGCGGACTGAAATA
Organism: uncultured Dehalococcoidales bacterium; assembly: GCA_964385895.1. Classification (GTDB taxonomy): domain Bacteria; phylum Chloroflexota; class Dehalococcoidia; order GIF9; family UBA5629; genus CAYLRS01. The sequence continues at coordinate 10,337 of CAYLRS010000015.1, read as the reverse complement.
ATGGCTGAAGATCTACAAGACGAAAAATTCATGCCCGAAGACCAGGCCAGGGAACTGGCCGAGAGATACCTCCGCAGCAGGTATTACGAGCTCGAAAAGGTAAAATTTAGCGCTTGTGAATTGACTACAATTGAAGGTAATCTTGCCTACAGGTTTCAGGGCACTGTATTTATGAAATCTCGGGGCATAATGGATCGATTCGTTTTTAATAAGGTAAATAATTCCTACAGATTCAAGTTCGATATAAACGCAGAAAATGGCCAGATTATTAATTATGAATTCATATGATTAACAGCCCCCCTTTATTCCTCCCAAGCATCCTTACCTATGAGCGGAACAAAGCGGCAGCCGCCCAGTTTCTCTATTTTATTGCCGTGCTGACTCTTTATTACTCGCAACAGCTCCTGCTCCCACCTTGATCCCACAGGTATCACCAACCTCCCTCCTACCGCTAATTGGTCAATAAAATCATGTTGTATCGCGGGGGCAGCAGCCGTTACAACGATGGCATCATATGGAGCATTTTCTTTCCAGCCCAGATCTGCTCCCGCCGTCTTTATCCATATGTTTTTATATCCCAGTTTATCCAGCAGGCATTTCGCAGCTTCTGCAAGATCAGGAATTCTTTCCACGCTGAAGACCGACTTCGCCAGTTCTGCAAGGATTGCTGCCTGGTAGCCGCTGCCGGTGCCGATTTCGAGGACTTTTTCCTGGCCTTTTAAGTCAAGGGACCGAGTCATCAAAGCAACTATATACGGCTGTGATATCGTCTGCCCGTACCCGATGCCTAGCGGCCTGTCCTCGTAGGCAAATTGCTGTGAATCGAGCGGAACGAAAAGTTCGCGGGGTACCCTGGATATGGCATCAAGCACGCGTTTATCTTTTATTTCAAGAGTTAAATATTCAAGCAGGTGCGCACGTGCTTTATTAAAATCCACGGGGATCTTACCCTGAATGACTAACGGAGTATAAAAGTTAATATGATAAGTACCAGTATCAACGCACCGGCAATTATCCCAACCTGTATCAGGTCTCTGACAACATAAGCATACTGGTTTGCCTTAATGACATTTGCTGGGGCAGCAGGCTGTGAACTTGCTCTCAGCCTGGTACCCTGTGGCTGTGGTGGCGCCTGTACCGGGACAATATTTTTTCGTTGTGTTAAAGATTCACCAGTTCTAGTTCTGGCTCTGGCTCTGCGTGACTTTTTCGCCATTTAAATACTCCTGCAATTTACATTATAGCTGTTTTCAAATGAACTTGCTTATCGATGGGGCAAGCTTATAAAGTAAACTTGATCCTATGTTTGCTTATATACCTTGGTAGTCGATATATGGGCATGACCCAGTACCTCCTGGATTGATTGGAGATCTGCGCCACTGTTTAATCTGTGCACCGCAAAACTGTGTCTGATAGTCCTGGGCGTTACCTTGGCAGAAAGACCGGCCGAATCTGCATATCCCTGCACAATTTGCCAGAATCCTTGCCTTGTTAACCTGTCGCCCCTTTGATTCAGGAACAGGGCTTTTTCCTTGTCATTCGTTAACAGCTTCATGCGTACGGTTTCTATGTATTCCCTTATAATCCCAGTAATACGCTTGTCCAGTGGTATGATTCTGGACTTTCCCCTTTGATTTGTGACTGTAATTCTACTACCGATAAGGTCAATATCTGTTAAATTCAACGACATCAATTCACTTGCCAACAGTCCAGTGGCATAAAGCAGTTCCAGCATCGCTCTATCTCTTTTTGCATCTATGGCGGGCAATCTCCCGGTTTCAGAAAGAAGACGCTGCACTTCAGATACTGTAAGAGCCTCGGGATGAAGCTTGTTTACCTTGGGTGCACTTAGTTTTAGAGCCAGGTCTTTTTTTACTATTCCCCTATCAGACATGAATTTTAAGAATGTCCTGGCTGCTGCTATCTTCCTGGCTACAGTTGAAACAGCATATCCCTTCTCTTTCAGATTTAACATGTATGCTGTAAGATGCTCTTCGCTCAGTTCGTTGGCAACATAGCCAGGACTTTCTTTTTCCCCTAAAGAAACAACATACTCGGTGAGCTGGCTAAGGTCGTTATGATAGGCGTCAAGGGTATTTTTTGAGCACCTTTTTTCTTTGACGAGATAGTTCAAGAATAATCTTATATCTTCTTCCATATCAACCGCTCACTATTTTAACATAAATCGTTATTTGTCGAATAGGATATATAAATTAAAACCGGTTCGTGCTTTGTCCACATGTTATTAATGATGCTAAAATTCCTGCAGGAATGGCTAAATCAGACATAGAAACTTATCTTAGATCCCTGCCTACAAAGCCAGGCATCTACCTGTTCAAAGACTCCAACGAGACCGTAATCTACGTTGGCAAGGCATCCAACCTCCGCAATCGAGTTAAAAGCTACTTCCAGCAGGCATCCAACTTTCCAGACAAAACCCAGCAGCTAATTTCTAAAGTGGACAAGATTGAATTTGTCGTAACTGAGTCTGACGTCGCTGCTCTCATATTGGAGTGTCAGCAGATCAAGAAATACAGGCCACGCTACAACGTCCTCCTTAAAGACGATAAAAGTTTCCCATATATCAAAATCGATGTCAAAAATGAATGGCCCACAATCAACATCACCAGGCGCCGCTATGACGATGGAGCAAAATATATTGGCCGCATTCCCAGCGCTGCATCTGCCCGCCAAACGTATGAACTCATTAAAAAGCTCTTTCCGTTGCGCTCTTGTAGCAGGGTAATTACAGGCAAAGATATCAGGCCCTGCTTGAAATACCATATTCGACGATGTTACGGGCCCTGTATAGGAGCAATCAGTAAAGAAGAATACAGGGATATAGTCAAACAGGCAATTACATTCCTCGAGGGAAAGGAAAACTATGTCCTCCGTGAGCTTAAAAGAAAAATGAACGTTGCTTCAGAAAATATGGAGTTCGAAAAAGCTGCTCAAATAAGAGATCAAATACAGGCCATCCATGATGTCATCGAGAGCCATAAAATACCTTTCAACATTAAAGGGGAGCAGGATATTGTCGCCCTTGCCCGAGATTATGACCTTGCCTGTCTAAGAATGTTTTCAGTCAAAGATGGCAAGTTAATCAACGATAAGCAGTACATAATGGAGGGCACACACAACGAGGAAAACAGCCAGATAATGGAAAGCTTCGTCAAGCAATACTATTCAGCGGCGGTAGATATGCCCGGTGTCATTGTGCTGCAATTCCCGGTGATTGAACCAGATCTAATCACCAGGTGGCTTCAAGAAAAAAGAGGTGCACATGTTGAGCTCAGGGTGCCTAGTAAAGGAACCCTGTTACGTCTTGTTGAAATGGTTGCCGAGAATGCTCGACAGGAACTGGCAATGTACCAGGTCAGACAGACGGCCCGACCTGAGATATTGACCGTATTAAGCAAACTGAAAGATAGGCTGAACTTCCCTAAGATACCACACAGGATAGAAGCGTACGATATCTCCAACATCCAGGGAACCACGGCAGTAGGCAGCATGGTAGTCTTTGAAAACGCCTCGCCCAGGCCGGCGCACTACAGGCGGTTTAAAATTAAATTCGTTCAAAACATTGATGACTACGCCATGATGCGTGAAGTAATTCAAAGACGCTTCAGGGGGTACGTTGACTCCCAAGAAAACTGGACAGTGGCACCCGATCTTGTTCTGGTTGATGGTGGAAAGGGGCAGCTAAATGCAGCTGTTAAAGGTATGGATGAAATGGGTGTTACTAACATTCCGGTCATCAGCCTTGCCAAGGAAAACGAAGACATATACCTTACTGGCAGTACAGAGCCCATACGCATTGACAAGTCATCTCCGGAGCTCCATCTTTTACAGAGAATCCGCGACGAAGCTCACCGTTTTGCCGTCACATATCACCGCAAGTTAAGGTCGAAGAGGGGTAAAGAATCGGCGCTCGATACTATCCCCGGTATTGGTCCAGCACGCAAGAAGGCTCTGATTAAAAAATTCGGCTCGGTAAGAAATATAAGGGATGCAACTATTGAACAATTATCCTCAGTTGAGGGAATAACTGCCGGCCTGGCAAAGAGGATACTCGAATCACTACCCTGATACCAAAATCATATACAATCTAATTCACTGAAATCGAAAATCATCCCATCCCTTGCTGCAATCACTTTAATTCCGGTATCATCGCTTACCTTATTAGCAGCTTCCCAAGGCTTCGTGCGCCACATGGTCATTCCAAAATGGGTAAGGATCGCCATCTTGGGTTTAATTTCCCTGATGATCTCCTCCGCATCCGGCAAGGATAGATGATCTACAGGTATTCCCCGCTCGAGGCTGAGCACGTTTATAATTACCAGATCAGCCTTATAATTTTTCGCCAGAGAGCTGAATAGTTTTGTATCTGTGATCCAGGAGAAGGTATGCTGCGGAGTCTTAAACACGAATCCGTATGTCTCGACCTGGTGAATATGTTTGACGGGTGTTATAAAGCTCACATCGTCTAAAATAAATTTCTTGCCTTCCTCAAGTAATTCGATGCTCTGCGGATAACCCTGTATGTAAGGCAGGATCACCGCACCGTTATTGAAGGCGTCCGCAGGTGCGTATACACGGCCTCTCGGCTTCCATCCGCCTTCGGTCATGGCTTCAATCATCACATTTATGTCAACAGAATGATCCAGATGCTTGTGCGATAGTATTATGGCACTTAATTTCGTGGGATCGCAGCTATGCCGTATGGCATAAACCAGGGAACCGGGACCGGGATCCAGTAAAATTTGTATCCCGCAAAGATTCAACCACGCTCCGCCGGTAGCAAGTAACTGCTTAGCCACCGTGAATCTTGCTCCGCCGGTGCCCAAGAAGGTTATGGTATCCTTAGTGTTATCCACGGGCATTATTATATCAGCAAGCTTAGATTCTACAGAAACCTGTGTTTCTGTTAAAATGCCGTAGAAAAATCTTAAACGTTTAGAAGCCATGATTAAAAAGCTGGAAGTTGAGATAGCTAAATTACTGCGGGATTATAAGAGCAAGACGGGCAAATTTCTCTCGATCGGTATAGTTGAATCTGCCACCGGGGGCAGGGTTGCGGATAAGATTACCAATGTTGCCGGGAGCTCTGACTATTTCCAAGGAGCGCTCGTTTCTTATAGCAACGAGATAAAGATGAAGGTAGCAGGTGTTAAGGAGGAGACTTTAAAGTTGCACGGCGCGGTAAGCAATGAAACGGCGCGGGAAATGGCTGATAGTGGCAGAAAGCTGCTTCAAGTCGACGTGTGTGTGTCCACAACCGGTATCGCAGGGCCGGGCGGCGCAACACCTTTAAAGCCTGCGGGCCTGTTCTACCTGGGATTAGCTTCATCAAGCACGTTGACCAGCCACAAACATATATTCACCGGTAACAGGGAAGAGATCAAACAAAAAGCCGCAGAAACCGCCCTTAAAATGATTAAAGAGCATATAGAAAAATGCCTCCAGGAGACAGGAGAATTGCCTCTGGAAGTAAAGCACGTTGTAACGTGTTTTTTGGAGCATAAAAACATGATCCTTATATTGAGACGAAGTCAAAAGGTGGGTACCTATAAAAGGGCCTGGGCTGGTGTGAGCGGCTATATTGAAACGGACGCGATGGATCAGGCTTATGCAGAAATCAGAGAGGAGACTGGGCTATTCAAAAATAGTATAAAGCTGGTAAAAACGGGGGAGCCCCTGGAAATTATAGACACTAGTCTCCACAGGAAATGGGTCGTACATCCGTTTCTTTTTCACGTTTCAGACCCGGAAATAATAAGAACGGACTGGGAACATACAGAGTCCAAGTGGATCAAACCTAAAGACCTGTCAAAATATACAACTGTGCCCGGGCTTAAACGAGCCCTCGATAACGTGCTTGATTAGTATGAACGCTTCTATACATATCTGATATAATCACCTAATATTGTCCTACAGCGTTCTCAAATAATATGTTAGCCAAAGTAAAGACAGCTGCAATGCTGGGACTGGATGCTCAACTCGTTGAGGTTGAGGTCGATATCTCACCCGGGTTGCCCAATACCCTCATCGTCGGCTTACCGGATACCGCTGTAAAAGAGGCAAGAGACAGGGTTCGTTCAGCAATCCGTAATTCTGGTTGTGTTTTTCCTATGCGGAGAATCACTGTAAACCTGGCACCGGCCGACGTAAAAAAGGCAGGGCCTACATACGACCTCCCCATAGCTATCGGGATACTCGTCAGTTCTGGTCAGATAGCCGCCGACTTTACTGATTCTCTTTTCCTGGGTGAGCTTTCACTGGATGGGAGTGTGCGGCACATGCATGGGATTCTTCCTATGGTAGCCACAGCGCTGGAAAAAGGTATTCAAAGTGTCTTCGTTCCTGCTGAAGATGCCGAAGAGGCTTCTTTAATCGATGGCATGAAAGTATATCCTGCTGTTACCTTAAGTCAGCTTGTAAGCCATTTCAGAGGCGAGATGGATATTTCACAACATACATCTGAAAATTTGTGGCAAGCTGAATGCACAGATAGCCTTGCGATTGATCTATCTCATATAAAGGGCCAGGAACATGCGAAAAGGGCACTCGAAGTGGCTGCTGCTGGCGGCCACAACGTGCTCATGGTGGGACCACCGGGAAGCGGGAAGACTATGCTAGCACGGGCACTGGCAACTATATTGCCTGCAATGACCCTGCCTGAAGCCATTGATGTTACCAAGATATATAGCGTAAGCGGACTAACTTCCAAAGATGCTCCTCTGGTTACGCAGCGGCCGTTCCGCGCACCGCATTATTCAACTTCACACGCTGGGCTGGTCGGTGGTGGTCGCTTTCCGCACCCCGGAGAAGTCAGCCTCAGCCACCGGGGTGTATTATTCCTCGATGAGTTTCCAGAATTCAATCACATGGCACTTGAGTCACTGCGTCAACCACTGGAGGATAAAATAGTAACTATCAGCCGTGCTGAGGGGAGCCTGACTTTCCCTGCCAATTTCATGCTGGTTGCCGCTATGAACCCGTGCCCGTGCAATTAGGAACTGCGCTCGGTTCCCGTCTGAAGCGGTACTCAATTACTACCCGGACCTTCCGGTCTTTGCCTTCTCCCTCGGTATATATCATGATTTTCTTAACCAATAGCCTGGCGATCTCCTGTCTCTGCTTAGCTGTCAGCCCTGAGTCCATGCGCCGCCGAACCTCTGTTAACAAGTCCACAGTGAATGGTTCGGGGGACTCTTCCTCGGCTTCCACTATGAGCGCCCCCAAACGCTCCTCCACTTTTGCTTTTTCCGTGGCTACCTCTGCCAGCACCTCATCCATCTCTTCATCTCTGATGCGCCCTCGCGTCCGCAGGTCAATGGCAGTCTTACGCCTCTGCACCAGTTGTTGTAAGGCCTTTTCCAACGTTACTCGTTCGGCTTCCTTCACTGCAGTACTGGGGTCGTTCTCGTTCTCCCTTACAAGAGCATCGATAATTTCTCCGGGGTCGCGGAAGAAGGCTTCGATATCTGCCCACACCATCGGCTCCAGATGGTCGCCCTTGACGTCCTTGGCTGGACACCTTCCCTCGATAGGACCTCTGCCAGTCAGATGTCCGTTGCAACGGTACCATACCGAATTGCGGTTCCACGAACCCACGTAGGTTAGCCCGCAGATGCCGCAGCGCATGACCGATTTGAGGAGGTAAACCCGTGCGCTCGTTGGGCCAACTAAGCGGTTACGGAGAAGCGCCTCTTGGGCCGCGTTCCAGATCTCTTCAGAGATAATGGCGGGCACTGGGGCCGAAATAACATCTCTACCCCCCGGCTTGGTGGACCTGCGCCCATATTTCAGAATTCCCTTGTAGACAGGGTTGACCACTAGGTTACGAATACGTCCCGGCCTCCAGATGCCCTGGGTGCGCTTTTTACGCTGACCTTTGGTTGCCACCTCGCGGTTGTCATGGACATAGTCAGTTGGTATGCCCAGGCTATTGAATTCTTGAGCAATTCTGACACAGCTCCAGCTATCCACCGCGAGATGGTTGAAGATTTTTCTCACCACGTCGGCTTCGGTAAAGTCTGACCACATGATTTCTTCGCTAGGCTGCAAATGAGCAGTCTGCTTTTGTCCCACGACCTTGAATCCCAGTGGCACGATGCCCCCTGTGTACCTTCCTTCCCTGGCGGCGCGGTTCATGCCGTCGGCTGAAATTCGCAGGAAGCTCCTTCGATCATAGTCGGCTACAACAGCATGCACGTCATAGCCTAAACCAGTCTGCTCTCCTTCCTGCAGACTAATAAGCCGTATCCCAAGACTCTCAAGGTATCGTCGCAACATCAGCAAATCCACAGCCTCTCGCCCCAGGCGTTTAATGTTGTATACCCAGAGTTCATCGAATAGGTGAGCTGCGGCGTCGCGCAGAAGTTGTCTGCCCGCGGGGCGCTCGCCCATAGGTATAGTGCCGGTCACACCATCGTCGCTATATCTCGTCTGTAGTTGACCTGTTGGGTCGGTCTCGAGCCTCCTGGCCAGTTCACCCTGCTGGGTGCGGATAGTTTCTCTTTCGCGCTGATCCTCTGATGAGACTCGCTCGTAAGTGCTGCGTCTGGGTATTGTTGCGTCGGTCATTTCTTTCCCTCCCGGCCGCCAAACCCTGGTGACATTACGGTGGTATCACTCCAGGGACGGTTCGTGCGGTCAGGACACATACACGCTCTATTTTGCGTAAATAGCAAGGTCTGGCCTCTCTCTTTGGGCAGAATCATTCAGGGACTTATCTTCTGTCCTTTCATTTTCGTCATACAGTACAATTGGCATCCTGGGCAGCTCCAGTACCACGCGCAGGGCTTGCAGCATGGCATCCCGATTAGGCGTGTGGGCATAAGCGACTTCTAAGCAGGGCGGATTGCAGCGATTGGGCTGACACTCATTGGAGCTTCCATCTTGCGCTGGCGTGCCTCTCATCGTCATGCTCTTAGCCTCAATGTTGTATGGCTGACTTCCCCAATTGACAACAGATCACGCTGTTCAACGCCGCGGTAATTGATATATGCCATTTCGAAAACAATACTTGCTTCTTTGGATTTTGCTAGAGACAGATTCAGCGCACTGTCCTGATCAGACTTAATGGCAAAACGGTCACATAAACCAGAAATAACTGGAATTAACAGCGGAAGATCTAATACAGTGAACATAAAACTCTCACTTGTCTATATGATAAGTGAGAGTTTTAAGCACGCTAAAAGGGGATAGTCAATACTTTGCTCTGTATAGATTGCGGGGGTGGGTATACTGGTGTTGCGGATTTTGTTGGTTCCACAGTTTTAGGACATCCCCCATGTTTTCACCCTTGTGCTCAGCTAAGAATATTCTAGCCTTGGCGGCAATAGGCGACGATCTAGCTCGCTTCTCCTTAATTATTTTCAATCGGTCACGGGCATCTTTTAGAGCATCGATATATGTGGATCGCACGATTTCGGCAGGCACCCAGGAGTAGTTGACTTTCAGGGTGACAGAGGGACTTCGCATGCCAAGAGTGAGCGTGTAACTGATGGGAGTAATGAATGGTATTTTTCCGGTGAGCACATGAGCCGCGGCTGCCGCAGGTTCGCAACCGATACGATGAGCCAAACTTTTCGCTGCTTGCCTCAGCTTGTCGAGAGTCTTCCCCTCAGCTACCGTGACACGTTCCACCCAATTATCTTCCCCTGGCCAATCCAAAGTATCCACCCAACTACTTTTTGGAATTACCTGACCGTTACTTAAAGTTATTGATCCTTCCGTGTGGACAGTAATTGGCCCGTCGATTTCTACCTGCCGGCGTATCCACTGGCGCATTGCGTCTAAGCCCTGACAAGGTGGAGACTCGCTACCAAATAGCTGTTTGCGAACTGAGGCTACGTAATGTGCTTCCTCCAGTGTTCGCTGCTTGCTCTCAGCCCTGGCCTGCTCAAATACTTTGCGTAGAGCCCTGTAGATTCTAGATTCGGGCTCTCCCTTTTTGGTCTTCCGAAGAGTCGTGGGTTCCGATAGTTCCTTTTCCTGTCTGAGATCCCCCAATACTTCTTTTAAATCCCTTTCATCATAAGGCTCATCCCAGTCGGGCTGTACCATTTCCCAGGTGTCATTATGGATAGGATAGCCTATCCTCTGCTCAACCGCTTGACGTAGTTCTTCCTTTGTTTCGTATCGTACCATGCTGAAACCTTCCTTTAGATGCACACCTACCTTGAATTACTTCTCTATTCTTTAATGAGTATATCAAGATAACACGGTTTGCTAAAGGCAGTAATTACCGGACCTAAGACATCATCCTATGTTACCTTTCGCCAAGCCCGGTTCTGAAGAAGAAGAGCCGATGACGGCCCCTATTTGCG
>CAYLRS010000014.1:0-14019 GCA_964385895.1 uncultured Dehalococcoidales bacterium | reverse complement strand
TCTTAGCTGCATGTTAATCCTCCGCTACTTGAGAGTCTGTAAATTATAAATTATCTAGATCAAATTCTAAACCCTAATGTCTAAACTCTAAACAAATTCAAATTTCAAATCTCCAAATGTTTTACATATTTTGAGTTTTGATCTTGTTTAGGATTTAGGATTTAGAGCTTAGAGTTTTCCCTTACCACCTTCAGGAAGCGCCTTTTCCCCACCTTGATGATGCTGCCGTCGTCGATCCTGCTCATCTCAAGGTCGCCGTTGACCACCTTACCGTTGATTTCAACGGCGTTCTGTTCCAGCAGCCGGCGGGCCTCGGAGCGGCTTTTAGCCAACCCGGCGCGGGAAAGCTCGCCTGACAGGGTGGCGGTGGAACCTGCCGCCACCTTCAGCACCGGCATATCTTCCGGCACCTCTTTATGCTGAACGGTGCGGGCAAAATGCTCGGCCGCTTCCTCGGCGTCCTTCAGGCTCCAGAAATCCTTGACCAGCTCATGCGCCAGGCGTTTCTTGATGGCCATGGGATTGACCTTGCCCTCGGCCATCCGCGCGCTGAAATGCATAATTTCATCATCCGGCACATCGGTCAAAAGCTCCAAATAGGGAGTGATCATTTCGTCGTTGATGCGCATGGCCTTGCCGTACATATCGTTAGGCGGGTCGGTGACGCCGATATAGTTGCCCAGGCTCTTGCTCATCTTTTGCACGCCATCGGTGCCTATGAGCAGCGGCATGAGGAAGACCTGCTGCGGCTTCTGCCCCATCATCTCCTGCAACTCCCTGCCCACCATGCAGTTAAAAACCTGGTCAGTTCCGCCGAACTCAACGTCGGCCTCGACCACCACCGAGTCATAGCCCTGCATCAGCGGGTACAGCAGCTCGGTGATGGCTATGGGATGCTGCGCTGCATAGCGCCTGGCGAAGTCCTCGCGTGCCAGGAACTGCGCCACGGTGAACTTGCTGGTAAGCCTTATCACGTCCTCCAGCCCGAATTTTTCGAACCAGGCGCTTTGCCAGCGTACCTCGGTCTTATCTTTGTCCACGATTTTGAAGAACTGGTCCATATAGGTCTGCGCATTCCTCTTGACCTCCTCGGCGGTGAGCATGGGACGCGTCGCCGAGCGGCCGGAGGGATCGCCGATGCGCGCCGTCCAGTCGCCTACGATGAGCACCACCTGGTGCCCCATCTCCTGGAACTGGCGCAGCTTGCGCAGTCCCACCACGTGGCCCATATGGATATCGGTGAAGCTCGGGTCGAAACCCTGCTTGAGGCGCAGCGGCCTGTCCGATTGGAGCATTTTGACAAGCTCTTCCTCGTTGATGATCTCGGAAACACCGCGGTGGAGGAGGCGTTTTAAATCAGCGTCGGTCATTTTTTTCATGTCACACCTTTGAAAGAAATCCTAAATACTAATATCTAAACTCTAAACAAATTCAAAATTCAATTAATTCTCAAAACTCATTTTGTTTTTTCTATGATGGCACCGAAGATTTTCATCAACTCAGTGGCTTCACAGCGTAGGGAATCAGATGACTTCTTACTGTTATTATCTCCGATGTCAAGTAATCTGAGCCAGTATATTGTCTCTTTGTCTTCCTTGCGGCAGATTTTAACACGCATGAGGAAATCCTTCCTGCTCAAGGCCTCATTGGCTTCAATGTAGTTCGCTCCGATTGAACCTGCCGAACGAACAAGCTGCCGGACATTCTCCAAATTGGTAATATTGCGCGGTAGAGATTTAACGAAACACATCACATCATAGGCAAATTTATACGTTCGTTCTTCCAGATCATACTGTCTCTGCGTATCTTTATTTCCCATGTTTTGAATTTATGGTTTTGAAATTGTTTAGGATTTAGAGTTTAGGATTTAGAGTTTTTAACTCAGCCCGGGCTTTTTCAACATCCCTTCCCATCTGTTCTTTCAATTCCTCCGCGCTATTGAACTTCATCTCGTCGCGCAGTCTTGCCACCAGGTCAATCTTCAGTTTCCTGCCGTAGATATCTTCATTGAAATCGAAGATGCAGGTCTCGATCAGCCGTTTGGCTCCATCGAAGGTGGGCCTGACGCCGATATTGGTGACGGAAGGCAATGGCCTGTCATCCCGGTATGCTATGGTTGCATAGATTCCGTCTTTGGGCATGGCCTGCTCCGGCTGCACCCTGGTATTGGCCGTGGGGAAGCCGAGCGTGTGTCCGCGCCGGTCGCCCAGCACCACGCGTCCTTCAAGGCAGAAGCGCCGCCCCAGCATCTTCTCCACCCTGGTGACATCCCCCTGAGCCAGCAATTTCCTGATGGCGCTGCTGCTGATAACCTCGTCGCCCAGGCGTGCGGGCTTCACCACTTCCACGCGGAAATCCAGTTCCTCACCCAATTTGCGCAGGTAGTCCGGATCGCCCTGCCTGTGCTTGCCCAGCGCGAAATCCGGCCCCAGCACCAGGTCGCACATTTTTAAATGTTTTTTCAAGAGCAGCACGAACTCACGCGCGGTCAAATTCGCCAGCCCGCGGGTAAATGTCACCGGCGCCACCACGTTGATGCCTGCCGCCTTGAGCAGCCTCACCCTTTCCTGCAGCGTGGTAATCCAGGGGATGGTATCGCGCCGCTTCAAGACTTTCTCCGGGTGGGTCTTAAAGGTAACTACACCGGCCTGGCAGCCCTTCTCATGCGCCCGGGTCACCAGGTGACGCAACAGATGCTGATGTCCCAGGTGCACGCCGTCGAAAACACCGATGGTCAGGAGAGTGGGGCGATTGGGCGTGTGGCGGGCGAGTTCCCTTTCAATATCAGTAATCATAAAAAATTAAAGTAAATACTAAATTCTAATTTCTAAACTCTAAACAATATCAACTACTCAAAATAGAAATCCCTTAAACTCTCAATTTAGAATTTTGCATTTTGTATTTGTTTAGGATTTAGGGTTTAGTATTTAGAGTTTTACTATTACGATCGCTTCCGTCTCCGACAGCATCTCCCCCCTTACCGGCGTCCCCGGAAGGGTGAGCATATAGCGGTGCTTATCGCCCTTGCCGCATATGCTCACGGCATAGCTCTCGGTGACCGCCAGTGAGACGGCGCCGCTATCCTGCCATTCTCCCAGTATCTTATCCGGCGCAGACATGCTGATGCCGTGCGTGCCGTCCCTTATAGTCGTCACCCTCACGCTTATGCTTACTTCACGTTCGCTCATATCCTATATACCTTCTTAATTTGGTAAGCGGTATTTTAACACTAATCCGTAAAGTGAACATAATATCATCAGCGATAATGAAAGATGATATAATAAATTCATGGCTACACGGCGGAAGATAAAGGTCACGAGCCTTGATGAGATTAAAGAGCTCATCGAGCAGCATAAGCCGGAATTGAAGCGCCAGTTTCACGTTGATAAGATCGGCGTGTTCGGCTCCTATGCGCGCGGCACGCCAAAGAAGAGAAGCGACGTGGATTTCCTGGTCACATTCGATACAAACGTAAGCCCATTTACGCTTGGCGGCCTGTATGCCCATTTGCAGGAAATAATAGGCATGAATATTGATGTAGTACCACTGGAAGACCTTAGACCCGAGCTTCGGGAGAATGTGATGAAGGACGTTGTATATATATATGAATGGGTATGAGGTCTATTTAAATGACATTATTGAGAATATTGAACGTGCACAACGATTCATTGCAGATGTTTCCTACGATGAGTTTACCCGTGACGATAAAATCCATTACGCTGTTGTGAGATGCCTGGAAATAATTGGAGAGGCTACCAAACGCTTACCTCAGAGTTTGCGCCAACAACATCCGGAAATACCCTGGAAATCTATGACTGGTACCAGGGATGTTATTGTTCACGCGTACGCCTCAATTAATTTATTCAAGGTTTGGCAAACCGTAAAAATGACCTTCCGTTAGTCAAACCACAGATCCAGAAAATCCTTGCTGACCTCAAGCATCCTACCGGCTAACCAGGATATTCGCAGCAACCTGCCGATCCACTTAATTTTGGTTCACTGTACCGTCCCTGGTTGCGTCATATGTATCCAGTATCCGCCGCCGGGGTTCAGCAATGCAGGCACCGTCCATCCGCCGTTTTCGTAACCAAGCAGGATATCGTACTTTCCAGCTATGCCGGCCAGGTACCGACTGGCTAAGCTTGAATATTTTTTTGGGGCGGTCGGTGGCATGCCTGGATAGTTCTTTCTCAATATTCATCTTTTCATCTTCGCCTGATTTCGGGCGGGTTTAAACCCGCCCCTACTGCCAAAGTTGTCATTGCGAGCGTTAGCGCGGCAATCTCCCAATCGAAGGAACCGGGCTTGACTCAATGCCATGGGATTGCTTCGTCGCTTCGCTCCTCGCAAAGACAACATAAAAAGCCTTTGAATTTTGTGTTTGGAGCATTCGGATTTTGGATTTTGAAATTGTTTAGGATTTAGAGTTTGAAATTTGTCCCCCTTGACAACCGTGCTATAATGCCTGTATGGAGCACAGCACGCACGTGCAGTATGTGCGGTCTGTGCAGGAAACAATGGAAACACAGGAAATCACGGAAACCGTGGATATAGTGGATGCCATGGAAAGCACTACAATATAGGGTAAACGACAGCAAAACGGAGGTAAAAAATGCCAGAAATCAGGGCAAGCGTTACGGTGGAGGTGCACCGTAAGTTGAAGGAGGAGGCGGCGCGGAACGGCAAGCACCTTAAGGAGCTGGTAGCCGAGGTCCTGCAGGCGCACTTAAAGGATGGCCGGGCGAATAGCAAGGTCAGTGTTGCCAGGAGGGCCAGATAAACCTTAGACCGTAATTTTTCGTTTAAGACGGGGTTCAGTCCAGATTAGCGAGTACATATTCAACTAAATGGAGGAAAAAAGAAAAGTGAAAAAGTCAATTACCCTAATTAGCACGTTTACAGTTCTCATATCATTACTCCTAATGGTCCCAATTGTCATACCCCAGAATACTGTCTCCGCTGCTGTTGCAGATACTGTCACATTAAATAATCTTAAATACGGTCCCTGTGGTACCTGGGGTATTCCTGCATATGTCAAATCAGGGGGAAGCCTGACATGTAATATGACGATTAGCTCGGATGCAGCTCCCGGTTTTATTGATGCAAAATGTCAATTATTTGCAGCAGGGTCAAGTGAACCTATATGGCAATCCGATGCTTTCAATGCCATTTATGTCGCAGCGATAGGCGATACAACAGCTACTGTTCCTTTTACTATGCCTGCGGTTAGCCTGGTTGCTGCTGGCACATATGATATCAGAGTGGGAGCACAGCCTAATGGAGCAGACGCCTGGAAATACTCTGCCAAACGAGTTGGCGGAATTATCATTACTAATACAACCCCGACTGCTCCGACATTAGTCACACCCCTGAATAATACTTGCGTTAATACACAGACGCCGACTTTCAGCTGGAATACTGCGAGTGGCGCCGCTACCTATACTCTGGTGATTGATGGCACAGATAATCAGACTTGTCTTACAGGCACTTCTATAATTGCGCCGGCTATGACAGAGGCAACTCATACCTGGGCCATCAGGGCAGTAGGCAGATCTGGGAACACGGCAACATCAGTCGCCAGAACTGTATGCATCGATATCTCTCCTCCAACCCAACCCGCAGGATTGACCAGCCTTTCTCCTACGGGCGGCTATAACCCGACATATACATGGACGGCCAGCACGGACAACTCCGCCTGCGCCAATATTCAGTACATTGTGACGACTTACAATAGCGCGATTGCTCTGGTGGATAATGTCACTGTGTCTACCCCATCCTATACCAGGAGCACCTTATTCGGGGGTGGAGATCATACCTGGTACGTATTGCCATTCGACTGTGCAGGCAATTTTGGTACTATAGCTGGCCCAGGTAGATTTACAATGCCGACCGTTACTACTACATATAGTATCCCACTAAGCGTAGGCTGGAACCTGATATCCCTGCCACTCATACCCGCTAATACGGCAATCGGGACTGTGCTATCATCGACAAATATACCGGGTAATAAAGTGGTCAGTGTCTGGTACTTAGATTATGGTACGTCTTGCTCATCTCCAACCTTTAAGTGGTACAAGCCGGGAAATAGTGCCAGCACCCTGGCGACCATGGAGGCAGGAAAGGCGTACTGGATATCCTGCAATCAAACAGGCACGCTGAGTGGTATTAACGCTCGACCTTGTCCGGCCGTTGCTGCAGGTGCACCGCCCGCAATATTGCAGTATCAGCTGTGCTACAACGCTGTTCAGGATGGCTGGAACATGCTGGGATTTAAATGTACCCAGAGTATGCTCGCGTCGGACTACCTTTCCGGTGTAGTGTATAGCTCTCTCTACCGCTATGCCGGGGGATGGGCACCTGTCGATGCGTCCAGTGACAACCTGACGCCCGGAACCGGATATTACATACGGATGACCGGGTCCGGCAAGATAACACCCCCGTGTTATTAGCGATGACAACTGTACGTGATAGAAAGGTAAAAAATTATCCGGCTTCGTGGGGAGCTTTGAATTAACTAACTATACGAGTTAACAGGTGAGAAAGGCTGTTAAGGTGAACTGAATCTCCTTAACAGCCTTTCATCCTCAGTCATAATGGATCCTATGTGCTTTATTAGTGCATTTAAAAACCCGCCATATCGAGGGCGATATATTGGTAACGGAGGGTATATGCATGACTTTACTTAATAGTAAAAAGCTGGCGCTAAATGTTTTACTGGGCAGCATAGTAAGTCTTTTTATAGTGGCAGCGAGTTTAAATGCTGCTTATGCGCAACCACCCACAATGCCGCAGATTTTTTACGGTACGGTTACTATCGGCGGGAGCACCGCCGGCGCAGGGGTATCCATAGTGGCCAAGGTCGGTGCTGAGCAACTGGGGACGGGCATCACTGATGCTCAGGGCAGGTTTAATTTTAACTCGGACTACAATGTAAACCCGGACGCAGGTTCTACCGTAAATTTTTATGTAAATGGAGTAAAAGCCGGCCAGACCGCACTGTTCGGTTCCGGTGAAATAACCGAGGTCAATTTATCAGTATCCGCTGCCGCCATCCCTGCCACATTGTCAGTTACCACCAACATCCTGGGCAATTCAAGTACGTTCACCCTCAGCGGTGGGGTGCTGGCCTCAGCCAAGGACGTCGCCAGCACGGACAGCCGCGTGAAGCTCAGCCTGGCGGCAAATACCAGCATCAACCTTCAGGGGCAAACCACGCTGGGCGCCGGCAGCGAATCCAACCCGCCGGCCGCCGCTGATAACTCCACGCTGGTGCGCGCCTATAGCTTCACCCCATCCGGCGCCACCTTCAGCCCGGCGGTCACTGTGACGCTTTCATACGAGACTCCGCTGCCCTCCGGTGCCATGGAATAAGGCCTTTACATCGCATATTATGACGGCTCAACCTGGCAGAAGCTTACTTCCACAGTAAATACGGCGACTAAAGAGGTGACTGCTTCGGTATCGCACTTCACCATATTTTCCATCAGGTACGCTGCACCTGTAACAACGCCCACACCTACTCCTACACCCACACCTACTCCTACCACGGTCACTATGACCAGCAACGTGCTGGGCACCAGCGGATCATTCCCGGTCAGCAATGGCGCTGTCACCGCGGCTACCAGCCTCTCCAGCAGCAACGGCAGCCTGAGCATCGGCCTGGCCGCCAATACCGCGATTAACCTGCAGGGCAGCCAGAACATCTCGGTCGCTCAACTGGCCACGCCACCTGCCGCGCCAGCGGGCTCAAAGGCCATCGCGGCCTATTCCTTCAGCCCGGACAACTCCACCTTCAGCCCGGCACTGACGGTAACGATAAAGTACGACCCCGATAGCCTGCCTGCGGATGTAGCTGAATCCAATCTTTACATCGCCCTCCTGCAGAACAATAGCTGGAGCGAGTTGAACTCCACGGTCAATACTTCGGACAAAACCGTCAGCGCGCAGATCAGCCATTTCTCCACCTACGCCGTGCTGGGCAGGACTTCCACCGCTACCGGTACACCGGCAACACCAACAACCACTGCTGCCTTCAGCACATCCGACCTTGCCGTTACCCCGGCAAGCGCCAAAGCAGGTGAGCTGGTGACAGTATCAGTGCGCGTGGCCAACAGCGGCGCGGCCGAGGCGTCTAAGACCGTTATCCTGAAGATAAACGATCAGGACGAGGCGCAGAAAAACGTAACCCTGGCCCCGGGAGTGTCGAAGGTGGTCAGCTTCAATGTCAGTAAAACAGCGCCCGGCCAGTATAAGGTCAGCATCGATAGCCAGAGCGACAGCTTCCAGGTCACGGCCGGTAGCGGCGGGCAGCCTTCCGACATGTCCATGCCCATCATTATCATTATCGCCGCCGGCGGACTGCTGGTCATCATCCTGGTCATAGTGCTGGTCATGAGGCAGCGGTCGTCGGGTTAATGACGATAAATCCTAAATACTAAACTCTAAATACTAAAAATTTCAAAGGTTATTAGTAGGGACGGGCTCTTTAGACCTGTCCGCATCCGGCGGGCGCACCTTGAAGGTACACCCCTACATCAAATGCTTGATTTCGTGTCGACCGGGCCATTTTCAGGCTTCATACCCTGTGTTATAATAGCGCATACTTAATAAGTGCAAGGGGGGTGTAAAATGCAGGTTAAGGATATAATGACGTGGAATGTAATCACGGTATCGAGCGATACGCCTATCATGGAAGCCCGCAAAATGATGGAGACGCACAAGATACGCCGTATGCCGGTTGTAGACAGGGGCAAGCTGGTCGGCCTGGTGACCCTGGACCGTATCATGGGCGTCGGCCCGTCCCCCGCCACCAGCCTCAGCGTCTGGGAGATCAACTACCTGCTGGCCAAGATGACAGTCAGGGAGGTCATGGCCAAGGACGTCGTCACCATTGACCCCAATGCCTCGGTGGAGCAGGCGCTGGCGCGCGCGCAGAGCATGAAGGTCGGCGCCATGCCCGTCACCGAGGGCGGCAAGGTCGTAGGCATCGTCACCACCAACGACTTCATGCTGAAACTGCTCAACCGCGCGCTGGGCATCGGCCTGCCCGGCACCAGGCTCAATATCATTAACTGCAACCAGCCCAAGAATATCAAGGAGCTGATGGACCTGGTGGAAAAGCGCGGCTACAAGATCGTATCAGCCCATACCATACCGCCGGCGGAGGAGATCCAGAACGGCTTCTCGCTGCAGGTGGATGCCGAGGACGCCTCACCCCTTATTAAGGACATCGAGGCCAAGGGTTACAAGGTCGTCAAGGTAGCCAGGTAAAGTATAATTGTTGGTTTGGGAATCCGGACAGGGCCCATGTGCCCTGTCCTTATATATAGCGATTAAATCCTAAACTCTAAGTTCTAAATAAACACAAAATACAAATTTCAAATGTTTCCGATTTTGAACTTGTTTAGAGTTTAGTATTTAGATTTTATTTATTGTTTGAAATTTAGAATTTATAAATAGTTTAATGCTATTAGCCTATACAGCTTTCATCATCTCTTCCTATTTCCTGGGCGCTGTTCCCTTCATGATACTCATAGGCCGCGCCAGGGGCATTGACCTCTCCCGCGAGCCGGACCTGCACCACGCCATGTGGTACAGGGTGGGCAGGGGGTGGGGTCTCCTCGGCATTCTCCTCGACGTGCTCAAGGGCATCGTCCCCCCGCTGGTAGGTTATTTCCTTGGGTTTCCCCTGCTTATCTCCGCTCTCTCCGGGCTGGCAGCACTGTGCGGGCAGATGTGGCCCGTCTTCCGCAGGTTCGATGGCGAGCGCGGCAACACCACCGGGCTGGGTGTGATAATAGCCCTCAGCTTCACTTACGCTTTGCCGATCATCCTCTTCATCGCCCTTATAGCTGCCGGCCTCGGCTTCCTCGTCAGGACCGTCAACAGGTGGCAGCACAGCGGGAAGGACCTCAATGAGCGGCTCAGGTTCGGCGGCTCCCCCAGCCTGGCGCTGCCGCTGGGCGTCATCATCGGCTTTGCCACCACCCCCATAACCTCAGCCCTGTTAAACCAGCCGCTGGAGATGACGCTCGCCCTAGCGGGCGTGGTGCTCCTCATCCTCATCCGCCGCATTACCGCGGGCCTTATCGCAGACCTCAAGAAGAGCAAAAACCCGGCTTCGGTCGTCGTGAACAGGCTGCTCTTCGATAGAAGCGAAATCTAGTAGGGACGGGTTTTTAAACCCGTCCGGCCACCGTTATCGCGGGCGCACATGAATGTACGCCCCTACTGTAGGGACGGGTTTTTAAATCCGTCCGCGTTAATGACTTTGCCCTGTATGATGCGCTTATAGTATGATGTTACTAAAGTACCAGGACTGAAAGACGATTGACAGAGACGCAGCGCAGAGTAAAGATAGTCATCGCCGACCAGCAGCCGCTGTTTCGCAAGGGTGTTGAGTTCTATCTCGGCCAGGCGCCGGACCTGCACATCTGCGCCGAGGCGAGCACCGAAGCCGAGCTGGTACATGCCGTCATCAACGAGATACCTGACGTGGTGCTGCTGGATATCAGCCTTGCCAGCGACGGCATGGAGCTGGCGCGCGTGGTGAAGCAGCAGGTGCCCAGCGTAGCGGTCATAGTTGTCTCGCCTGCGCCCAACGACGAAGGCCTCTTCATGGCCATCAGGGCCCGCGCCGCCGGGTACATCAGCCGCAATATATCCGCCGAGGAGCTCATCGCCATCATCCGCCGCGCCGCTTCCGGCGAATACCCGTTGAACGATACATTCCTCTCCCAGCCCAAGGTAGCCGCCAAGGTGCTGGAACAGTTCCAGGACTTCTCCTGGGGCAGGGGCGTGGAGCCCTTCGTATCACCGCTCACGCCGCGTGAGATGGAAATACTCAACCACATGGCAAGGGGCTACCTCAATAAGCAGATAGCCTCCATGCTGGACATCAGCGAGCAGACCATCAAGAATCACGTTACCTCCATCCTGCGCAAGCTGGATGCCAATGCCCGCACGCAGGCGGTCGTCACCGCCGTCCGCCGCGGCATCATTTCACTGAGCTGACCCGTCCCTACTTACTTTTTCTGTTTGGCGGCCTCCTCTTCCTGAAGCACGCGGCGCAGCACCTTGCCGATCATGGTCTTGGGCAGAGCCTCGCGGAACTCGACGTGTCTGGGCACCTTGTAGGCGGTCAGCTTTTCGCGGCAGAAAACCTGTATCTCCTCCACCGTACATTGCTTATCTGACCTCAATACGATCCAGGCTTTGACGGCCTCTCCCTGCTGGGCATCGGGGACAACGGCAACACCCACCTCAAGCACGGCCGGGTGCCGGGCAATGACCTCCTCGATCTCGATGGGGAATACCTGGTGGCCGCTGGGCTTGATCAGGTCCTTCTTGCGCGAGGTGATAAAAAGATAACCGTCCTGGTCCATATAGCCGATGTCGCCGGTATAGAGCCACCCATCGCGGAGCATCTCCCTGGTGGCCTCGGGGCGGTTCCAGTAACCCTGCATCAGGTGCGGTGCTCTGGCGATGATCTCACCGGCCTCGCCCGGCGGCAGCTCCTTCTTGCCCGTCTCGATATCCACGATTTTGATCACGGTATCCGGCGTGGGCATGCCTACTGCGCCTTCCTTCCACTTGCCCAGGAAAGGGCCCATGGCGAGCACGCCCGACTCGGTGAGGCCGTAGGCCTCCACGATCTTGCCGCCGGTGACCGCTTCCCACTGTTTTTTAGTCTCCGGCAGCAGCGGCGCTGCCGCAGCCACCGAGGATTTCATGGTTTTGAAGTCGATCTTGCCCGATTTCACCTCCGGCTGGTTCATCAGGGCGATGAATATGGCCGATATCGCCGGGAAAAAGGTGGGCTTGACCTTCTTTATCGTGGCCAGCACATCCTTGAGCTCGCGGGGATTGGGCACCAGCGCCGTGGGATAGCGGCCGGCAATGGCCGTGGAGAGCAGTATCACGTTGCCGTACACGTGGAAGAACGGCATGAGCAATACCAGCGTATCCTCGTAGTCCGTGGCCAGCGGCCGGGACCAGGAATGTATCTGCCTGCCGTTCATAAATATTGCCTGGTGGCTGAGCATCACGCCCTTGGGCGTGCCGGTGGTGCCGCCGCTGAAAAGCAGCAGGCCCGTATCCGTCACAGCTATCTTGACCTGCGGCTTCCTGTCCTTAGTGTGCTGCCTCATCAGGTCCTGCAGCCAGATGTCCCTGCCCTGCACCTTCTCCAGGTATTGCCCCTGCTTCTTCTCCATGAGCAGTGTGAACATGGTCTTCACGAAGGGCGCCAGGTACTCCTTGACGCTGGTGGCGATGATCAGGCGCAGGCCGGTCCCGGGCTGTATCTTCTTGACCAGGTTATAGAACGCTGTAAGCACGATGGCCACCTCTGCTCCGCACTCCTTGAGCGCGAACTCGAGCTCGGCCTCACTGTAGAGCGGGTTGACCGGAACTGCGATGCCACCCGCCTTCCAGATGCCGAGCTGGCTGATGATGACGTTGGGACAGTTGGGCATGATCATGACAACGCGGTCGCCCTTCTTGACCCCGTTGGCCACCAGCCCGGCGGCCAGCACATCGCTCAGGTGATCCACTTCCTTGTATGACATCCACCTGCCCTTGAACCAGATCATCCTGTGCCTGGGATGCTCTCTGGCCACATCGGCCACATCCTCAAAGAGCGTCTTTTCAGGATAGGGCTCCAGCGTGCGGGGGACACCTTTATCGTAATGCCTGTACCATGGATAGTCGGGCAATTCAAACCTCCTTTTATTAATTAGCTGGATTAGACCAAAGTCTGGGCCTTAACCTGTTTATTTTACCTGACCGGACTGTTTTGTCTTTTCTTCCTCCTGTAAAATCCTCCGTAGTACCTTACCCACCAGAGTTTTAGGTAGGGTTTCCCTGAACTCGACAAATTTCGGCACCTTATACCCTGTCAGCGTGCTCCTGCAATGCTTTTGAAGTTCCTCGGCGCTTACAGTCTGACCGGGCCTGAGCACCACCCAGGCTTTTACGGCTTCACCCTGGTAAGCGTCAGGAATGCCGGCCACGCAGGCCTCGGCCACTGCCGGATGTGTCACCATGACCTCCTCGATTTCCCTCGGCCAGACCTGGAGCCCGCCCGGCTTGATCAGATCCTTTTTCCGCGATGTTAGAAAAACATAGCCGTCCTCGTCCAGGTAGCCGATATCGCCTGTGTACAGCCAGCCGTCACGGATGACCTCCGCAGTTTCCTCCGGCTTCTTCCAGTAACCCTGCATGAGCTGCGGCGCCTTCATGGTCACTTCTCCAACTTCACCTGTGCCCAGCTCCCTGGCGCCCGTTTCCAGGTCGACTATGCGTATAAGCGTATCGGGCAAAGGCACCCCCACTGAACCCTCCTTCCATTTGCCGTAAGCGGGGGTGGTAGTCATAGCCATCGTAGATTCGCTGAGTCCATAGCCTTCGGTAACAAAACCTCCGGCACCCATACGCTCTTCGATCCTGCGCTTGGTCTCAGCCATGAGCGGGGCTGCGCCTATTCCGGTGTTTTTAATTGACCTTAAGTCTTCCGGCTTGAGATCGGGGTGATCCAACAGCGCTATAAACATAGTCGGCGTACCGCTGAGCATGGTTGGTCTCAGTTCCTTGACGGTCTGCAGCACAACGTCGGTATTGCGAGGGTCGGCAATCAGTATCATAGTATGGTGTGAGATAGGCGCCATGGAAAAGCAAAAATAGACACCCATGGTGTGAAACAGCGGGATCGGTACTATCATGGCATCTTCCCATTCGGGCGACAGACCTTCAAACCAGGCGCGTAACTGCATACCTGTCATAGTATAGGAGATATGGCTTGCCATGACCCCCTTGGGTATGCCCGTGGTGCCTCCGCTGAACATAATGGTTGCCGTATCGTCAGGGGAAACCTGTAAATCGGGGCGGGCGGTGCCGGCTTGCTCTTTCATCAACTGGCTGAAAAATAGGTCCCCCTCTTTCAGCTCCATCGCCGGATTAATATAGGGGTCCCTTCCTATTGTATACTCGTCCAATGCGGTGACAATAATAGTGCGTAAA
>CAYLRS010000013.1:0-14289 GCA_964385895.1 uncultured Dehalococcoidales bacterium | reverse complement strand
AACTGACCTGCCCATCCCTGGTCTCAGCATATATCTGTATGTTATGAACACCCTTGTGGAACGGCATCACGGTCAGCCTTGTTGGCTATGCAACAGAGTGCGAGGTGCATGGAAAGATTTACATCAGGGCCAGTGTAGCTTCAAAACCTACATGGTGCTCGTTCTGCTAATGTTGATTTCCCACTGCCACCATTACTAAACTCAAACATCATTATGGAGGGGTTCAGTCCAATATTGTGATGCTGAAGTGGTGGATTTGGTGCATTTGGTGCATATGTGATCTTCCCCCCTTTAACAGCCATTTTGAGTGATTCATTGACATCCGCGTGGCAGCGGAATATTATCATGATCAAGGGCGATGACAGATAATAATCGGTTAGTTGAGAATTGAAATGGGGAATCCCGGTTTATAGGAGGTAATATGAAGCTGTCGGAGGAGAAGCGCTATGAGAAACTCAGCCCCTTTGAGCTAAAGGACAGGCTCATTAATATCGCCGGTTCGAACCACGAGCGAATGATGCTGAATGCCGGGCGCGGCAACCCAAACTGGATGGCGGTCACACCGCGCGCCGCCTTCAATGAACTGAGCATTTTTGCTGATGAGGAAGCCTTGCGCACGGTGGATTTGCCCGCTGTGGGCATGTCTCCGGCAAAGGCTGGCTCAGCCGGCAGGTTCAGGCATTACCTGGGCCAGCGGCAATCCTCACCCGGTGCGAAACTGCTGTTGCAGTCACTGGATTATATCCGTGATGAGCTCATGATAGACGAGGATGACTTTACCTACGAAATGGTTGACGGTATTCTGGGCGACCATTACCCCGAGCCGGATAGGATGTTGTCGATCTGTGAGAAGGTCGTACACAAATACCTCGACCAGGAGATGTTCGGAGGCAGTCCTCCTCCTGGAAAATTTGACCTGTTCGCCACTGAGGGCGGCACAGCCGCTATGCACTACATCTTCACCAGCCTGATGGAGAACCATCTATTACACAAAGGGGACACAATTGCTATTGGTACGCCGATCTTCACACCTTACATCGAGATACCCCGGCTGAATGACTATCAATTCGTCGAGCTTGAGATAAAACAGGACGAGGATAAAAACTGGCAATATCCCGGGCAGGAAATTGAGAAACTGGCTGACCCATCCGTTAAGGCCTTCTTCCTGGTACATCCCTCCAACCCCACATCGGTAGCTATGGATGAGTCTACGCTGACCAGAATTGCTGATCTGGTGCATACCAGACGCAAAGACCTTATCATCCTTACTGATGATGTATATGGCACCTTTGTCAACGGGTTCCGTTCTATTGCGGCCGTCGCGCCGCGCAATACCATACTCGTATATTCTTTCTCCAAGTACTTCGGCGCCACGGGCTGGAGACTGGGGGTCATAGGTATCCATCAGGACAACGCCTTCGATAAAATGATAGCAGTGCTGCCCGCGGAAACACGGGCTGGTCTGCGCCAGCGTTACAGCACGGTGGCGCTTGAACCCGATAAAATGAAGCTGATCGACCGCATGGTGGCAGATAGCAGGTCGGTGGCTTTGCACCACACCGCCGGGTTATCAACCCCTCAGCAGGTGATGATGACCCTGTTTTCACTCTACTGCCTGCTGGACAGGGAAAATATCTACAAGAGAGTGACTCAATATATAGTTGCACACAGGTTTTCTACGCTTTATGACTCTCTGGGGGTGCCGGCGCCGGAGAACAAATACGACGCGAATTACTATACCACCATCGACGTGCCTGCCCTGGCCAGGCAGCGCTACGGCGAGGAATTCACCCGTTACCTGGTTAACAAACACGAGTCCATAGATTTCGTTGTGAGACTGGCCGAGGATAAATCCATCGTATTAATGGATGGTGGTGGATTCGACGCACCTGAGATGTCGGTAAGAGTATCGCTGGCCAACCTTCCCAATAGTATCTATACGGCCATAGGAAAAGGAATCAGCGAACTTCTGGATGAATACTATAACGAATGGCGGCAATCGAAGCAGAAGTGATGGCCGTCTTGCGCCAATAGCTAATAAAAGTAGGGGGTAGCTCCCGTGGAATTTATCGTCAATATCTGCCGCAGTAATCCTCAGATTATCCTGTTCCTGGCACTGGCCATTGGCTATGCCCTCGGTAAGGTAAAATTTTTCGGCATAAGCCTGGGCGCCACCACCTGCACCCTGCTGGCTGCACTGGTGCTCGGGCAAATAAACGTAGACGTTCCCCCGCTATTGAAAACTGTGAGCTTTGCACTGTTTATGTTTGCCATCGGTTACAGGGTAGGGCCGCAGTTCTTCGGTGCGCTGAAAAAGGACGGGCTTAACTATCTCTGGATATCGCTCGTCGTATGCTTTGCGGGACTGGCGGCTGCAATCTTTCTCGGTAAGCTGATGAATTTCGACCAGGGCACCACGGCCGGCCTGTTCGCCGGCTCGATGACCCAGTCCGCCGCCATTGGTACGGCCGAAGGTGCCATTGCCCAGCTGCCCATCAGTGAAGCACAGAAAACCACGCTCGATACGAATGTGGCTGTGGCCTACGCCATCACTTACATCTTTGGAACAGCCGGGACAATAGTATTCCTGAAAATGGTGCCTCGTATGCTGCGCATAAATTTGAAGCAGGAGGCCAGGAAGCTGGAAGAGCAGATGAACGGGAGCGCTGCCGCGGCGGAAAAACCCGAGCTTTTTTCTTGGTCGAAGCAGCTTGAGCTGCGCGCTTACCGGATATCAGCAAATGGCATGGCCGGTAAAACGGTAAGCCAGTTTGAAGCGCTTTTCCCTGAGAGGATTTATGTAACCAGGATCAAGCGTAACAGCGGAGTTATCAAGGTGGAGCCCGATACAGTCATCCAGGCCAATGATCTGATCGTGCTGTCAGGCAGCGCCAGATCGCTGCTGGCAGCCCCGGGTATAATTGGCTCTGAGGTTGATATAGCAGATATTACAGAAGTTGTGGGTGAGGTGCTGGAGGTCTGCATCCTGAATAAGGTGGTTGTTGGCCAGACGCTGGGCGAACTTAGCAAGAATAAGCTGGCACACGGTATCTTCCTGAGTAAGGTGACACGCCAGGGCCATGAAATTCCGATAACGCGCGATACGGAAGTGCACAAGTGCGACGTCTTCCAGCTAATTGGCGTAAGAGAGGATGTGGAGAGGGTGGTCAACTACCTCGGCTACCCCGAACGACCGACCAATATCACCGACCTGGTTATGATGGGCCTGGGCATAGTGCTCGGCACACTGGTGGGGCTGATCGTAGTGCACGTGGGAAAGCTGCCGATAACGCTGGGAGTGGGTGGGGGCGTACTGGTAGCGGGACTGGTCTTTGGCTGGCTGCGTTCGGTACACCCGACCTTCGGCCAGATACCAGGGGGGGCACAATGGCTGCTTTCCGACCTGGGGCTCAATCTGTTCATCGCCTGTGTCGGGGTATCTGCCGCCGTGCAGGCAGTGCAGGCCTTCGAGACCACCGGACTGAGTGTATTCCTGGCGGGCGTGGTATTGTCGCTGCTGCCAATCATCCTCGGCCTGCTTTTCGGCCGCTACCTGCTGAAAATGAACATCGTATTGCTGCTGGGAGCGGTCTGCGGCGCAAGGGTGATAACGGCTGCACTCAACACTCTCCAGGAAGACGCGGAGAGCACCACTCCTGCCCTGGGCTACGCAGTGCCCTACGCCTTTAGCAATGTGATCCTCACAGTTTGGGGTAGCATAATCATAAATGTAATGACCTGAGGAAAACTATCTAAGAGCAATTGGTTGAGCTGTGAAATAAGCTATAGGCAATTCGAATCATGCCATGCTTTGTCGTCAGACACTGCAATGTCGACCAATTCCGCATCGCCGGTGACTTCATAGGTTACAGAGTCCATATTAAGCGGAGAATTAAGCGGAAATTTGACAAGACCGGTAATTATTGCTATATTGTAAATTTGCTGTTATGCCTGCCTCACCTGTTACATTAATATTTATTAATCCCGCAAAAAAATCCCGTAAATGTCATTTTTTATTTAATTAGCCGACCAACTTGTAGCCAGTCGTTAATTTACTTAAACAGGAGAAGACATGTCTGTTTTTTCAGGTATTGATGGTCAAAACTTATCTGCTGTTAAACAAAAAACTTACGGCAAGCTGCCGCAAGTACTGGAAATACCCAATTTGATACAGGTGCAACTGGATTCCTTCAGGTGGTTCATGGAAGAAGGCATTAAAGAACTTCTTCAGGAAGTATCCCCTATTAAAGACTTCACCGGTCAGAAGATGGAGCTATCGTTTACTGGATATGAATTCCGGCCACCAGTGCATTCTGTCGCAGATTGCCGTCAGCGTGATATGACCTACCAGTCCAATCTCTATGTCCGTGCACGTTTGCTAATAAAAGAGACTGGCGAGATAAAAGAACAGGAAGTTTTTCTGGGTGAGATACCACTTATGACCGAAAATGGTACGTTTATCATTAGCGGTGCCGAGAGAGTCGTTGTCAACCAGCTTATCCGTTCGCCCGGTGTTTATCTCAGTATGGTTATCGAGGAAAGCGGAAGAAGGTTATGTTATGCCAAGCTTATACCTGAGCATGGTGCTTGGATAGAGTTCGAAACCTCGAACAAGGATGTTATTTGGGTGAAGATAGATGGCAGGAGGAAAATCGGGGTAACTACTTTGTTACGCGCCATCAGCGGAGAGGGTGATCCCGAGGACGCGATAAGCTGTGAGAAGGAAGACGAATTGATAAACCTTTTCCAGGCCGACGATGATAACCCGGAACACAGGTATATATTATCGACCCTTGATAAAGAACCCGAATCCATACAGGCTAAGGAAGAATCCCTGATCGATATATATAAAAAGCTGAGGCCAGGAGAACCACCTAACCTTGAGAGTGCCAGAAGCCTGATAATCAATATGTTCTTCCATCCACGGCGCTACGATCTTGGTAGAATAGGCAGGTTTAAGCTAAATAAACGGCTCGAATACGACCAGTCTAAATATCATATCTCGTCAAGGGCCCTTAAGCCGAGGGATATGGTTGAAATAGTCCGTAAAATTATCCAGATTAACAATGAGAAGGTTATGCCGGATGATATAGATCATCTCGGCAATCGCAGAGTGAGAACGACAGGACATTTAATACAGAACCAGTTCCGTGTTGGTCTCTTACGTTTGGAGCGGACGATAAAAGAACGCATGAGCTTGCAGAGTGATGACCCGACACCGGCCAACCTGATAAATAACAGACCTATTATAGCTTCCATGAGGGAATTTTTTGGCGGTTCCCAGCTTTCCCAGTTTATGGATCAGACCAACCCGCTTGCAGAACTGACGCATAAACGCAGACTTTCGGCCATGGGACCAGGTGGGTTATCGCGTGAGCGCGCAGGCTTTGATGTACGCGATGTACATCATTCACATTACGGTAAAATCTGCCCAATTGAGACACCAGAAGGCCCTAACATTGGACTCATTGGCTCACTTGCGACTTATGCCCGGATTGACAGCCTGGGCTTTATTGAAACACCCTACCGTAAGGTTTACAAGGAGTTGAAAAATACTTCAGATAGGCTAATAGGGCGGACGCTGAAACAGGATGTTTATGACGGGAAGAAGAAGCTGATAGCATCGTCCGGTACTTTTATTGACGAAGCTCTGTCTAAGAAGATTGCGGTACTGCCTGGAACGAATATTAAAATCGTACCCTATGTCTCGGATGAAATAGAATTCTTCACTGCGGACAAGGAAACAGGATTTTACATCGCACAGGCGAATGCTCCACTAAACTCACGCAATGAATTCAAGGAAGACCGTGTAGGGGCTATCCGCAGTGGTAAATACGTAACCGAGCCACCGGAGAAAATCGATCTTATGGATGTTTCTCCCAAACAGGTGTTCAGTGTGACCACTTGTCTTATCCCGTTTTTGGAACACGATGATGCTAACCGTGCTTTGATGGGTTCCAATATGCAACGACAGGGTGTTCCGCTTGTAAGGCCGGAGGCGCCATTAATCGGAACCGGGATGGAAAGTGAAGTAGCCAAATATAGCGGCCAGGTTATCTACGCCAGGGAAGATGGTGAAGTATTAGCGGTCGACAGCACCAGGGTAGTTGTTAAGAGCAACGGCAAAAAACACGAGTATCCACTTGTAAAGTTCTATAGAACCAACCAGGGCACCTGTATCAATCAACGCCCGGTTGTTACCCGCGGGGGAATGGTTAAAAGGGGCCAGGTTATAGCTGACGGTGCGGCAACTCAAAATGGTGAGCTTGCACTCGGGCAGAATGTTCTCTGTGCCTTTATGACCTGGCATGGATATAACTTCGAAGACGCCATCATTATCAGCGAAAGGTTGGTTAAACACGATAAATTCACTTCTATTCACATCGAGAAATATGAAATTGAAGCCCGAGAGACTAAGCTGGGTAAAGAAGAAATAACGAAGGACATAGCCAACGTAGGCGAAGAAAGCCTTAGGGACCTTGACGAAAAAGGAGTTATCAGAATAGGGGCTGAGGTAGCACCCGGAGACATACTCGTCGGCAAAATAACTCCTAAAGGTGAAACCGAACTGACGGCCGAGGAGAAACTGCTCCGCGCTATATTTGGCGAGAAGGCGCGTGAAGTTAAGGATACTTCTTTAAGAGTCCCACATGGGGAAGGTGGAAAAGTAATAGATGTTAAGGAGTTTTCCGCAGAAAACCATTCTGATTTGCCGGCTAACGTGATAAAGCTGGTACGCGTATGGATTGCACAACGTCGTAAGATATCCGTAGGCGATAAGATGGCCGGCAGACATGGCAACAAGGGAGTCATCTCAATTATATTACCTGAAGAAGATATGCCGTTCCTTCCAGATGGCAGGCCTGTAGATATAATCCTCAATCCGATTGGTGTGCCATCACGTATGAACATAGGTCAGATATTGGAAACGCACATGGGTCTAGCCGCCGACATGTTCGGCGAGAAAATAACAAACCCGATATTCGACGGTGCTGATAATATGGCAATTGAAGATGCTCTGGGCAAGGCCTGGATTGTACAAAAATGCCGTGAAGAAGGCGTTATTACCCAAGATAGGTTGGATGACGAAGGTCTTGCCAGAGTCAAGCAGTGGCTGGGTGAGCACGTATTTAACGCTGAAAAGGTATTTAATGACAGTGGTAAATATCGGGGCGAGGCTAGGAGGGCAAGCCTGATATTGTGGCTTGAGAAAGAAAAACAAATAAACATGCCCACAGTTGACAGGAATATCAGCAAGGAAGAGCTGGATGAACTTGTTGAGAAAGCGTATTTAGAGAAAAAGATCGTTCCCCCGGTTTTCGGCAAGATCCAGTTACGGGATGGGCGTACTGGTGGGCTTTTTGATCAACCGGTTACTGTTGGCGTGATTTACATGATGAAATTGATACACCTGGTAGATGATAAGGTACATGCACGCTCTACGGGGCCATATTCATTGATTACCCAGCAACCTTTGGGTGGTAAGGCTCAATTCGGCGGGCAGCGGTTCGGTGAAATGGAAGTCTGGGCGCTTGAAGCTTATGGCGCGAGCCACACCCTCCAGGAGCTTCTTACTGTTAAATCGGATGATGTTCAGGGCAGGGCTAAGGCTTATGAGGCATTGGTTAAGGGGGAGGACGTACTGCAGCCTGGCGTTCCTGAATCCTTCAAGGTACTTTTCATGGAACTTCGCAGCCTTGGCCTGGCAGTGGAACTCCTGAATGAAGAAGACCAGAGCATAAATCTCTTTGAAGATAAGAAGAAACTCGGAAATATACCGAAGGCCTTAAGATAGGGGACAAAAGTGTTTGAGATAAATGATTTTAACGCAATCCGAATTTCTCTGGCATCACCGACCCAGATAGAGGAATGGTCTTATGGCGAAGTAACCGAACCGGAGACAATTAATTACAGGACTTTGAAGCCGGAAAAAGATGGCCTGTTCTGCGAGAGGATATTCGGTCCTGTAAAAAACTTCGAGTGCTACTGCGGTAAATATAAGAAGATACGCTACCGTGGCGTGACCTGCGAACGGTGCGGAGTTACTGTCGAACACTCAAAAGTACGCCGGGAGCGCATGGGCCATATACACCTTGCCGCACCCGTGGCTCACATCTGGTTTGCCAAGGGAGTTCCCAGCAGATTAGCCTTGCTGCTTGATATCTCCCCACGCAATCTTGAACGCGTGCTGTATTTCGCACAGTATGTCGTTGTTTCTACCCATACAGATCAGTGTAAGGAAAGGCTTAGCCAGTATCACAACCAGAAAAAACAGGAGATATTAAATAGTCTAGCTGAACTGGAGACGGCAACCCGTGGTGGACAGGGTGGCGTGGATAAAACAGAGGAAAAGAGACGTGAACTTGAAGACAGATTGAATGATCTTGATAAAGAGAATTCAATTGACCTATCCGAGATTAATAAACTGCCATTGCAGGTATTAAGTGAGAACGAATACCAGCTTCACAAGGAAAAATATGGCGACGCGTTTGAGGTAGGTATGGGGGCTGAAGCCATCCTCAACATACTCAAAGCTATGAACCTCGAAGACCTTCGCCAGAAACTGGTAAAAGATATCAAATCCAGCGAGGGGCAAAAGCATAAGAAACTGAGCAAGCGGTTACGTATTGTTGAGGCTTTCTGGCGTAGCGGCAATAAACCCGAATGGATGATCTTTACGGTTCTACCGGTGTTACCGCCGGAACTCCGTCCCATAGTGCAACTTGATGGTGGCAGGTTTGCTACGAGCGACCTGAACGATCTATACCGAAGAGTAATTAACCGGAATAACCGCTTGAAGAAGCTCACGGAGATTGGAGCACCCGAGATAATTGTACGAAATGAGAAAAGAATGCTTCAAGAGGCCGTTGATGCACTTATTGATAATGGTAGAAGGGGGAGGCTGCCGAGTGCCGCAACTACCCGCAAATTGAAGTCACTTTCTGATATGCTGCGCGGCAAACAGGGAAGGTTCCGCCAGAATCTCTTGGGCAAACGTGTAGACTACAGCGGCCGCTCTGTGATTGTTGTCGGACCGGAGTTGCAGCTTCACCAGTGTGGTTTGCCGAAGAACATGGCTCTTGAGCTTTTCAAACCGTTTGTCATGCGGCGACTTATCGAGCAGGGTTATGCGCACAACATCAAGAGTGCCCGGAGACAGGTTGAAAGGGCGAGAGTTGAAGTCTGGGACATACTGGGTGAAGTGATAAAAGAACGCCCCGTCTTACTCAACCGCGCACCAACCCTTCATCGACTAAGCATCCAGGCTTTTGAACCAGTATTAATCGAGGGTAGTGCGATTCAGGTACACCCTCTAGTATGCTCGGCGTTTAATGCCGATTTCGATGGGGACCAAATGGCAGTACATGTACCACTTTCCAGGGCGGCTGTCCGCGAAGCGCGAGAGCAAATGCTGAGTGTCCATAACATGCTTTTGCCCAGCTCCGGTGAACCAGTGATGACTCCCACCCTTGATATGGTGTTGGGCTGCTACTATCTAACAAACCTCAAACCGTTTACAGAAGGTGAGCATAAGAGATTCGCCAGCCCCAAAGATGCTGTAATTGCGTACGAGATGTACCTGGTTACTGGTGACCGGAACTACCCAACACTTCATGAGGAGACCATTGTACGAATAAAAGGAACTGTGGATGGACAAGAAGCTGAAGCTCCCCAGGAGTTAAACGAGGTTAGCGAATCTACAGTGCAGTACAAAGACATCCGCCTGACAGGATTGGAAAACCAGATGGTAAAAACCAGTGTCGGCCGTATTATGTTCAATGAAGTCCTGCCTGCTGAGTTACGCCAACATGATCCTTACAAGGGATTCTGTAACTTCACCACCAGCAAAGGCGATTTAAGGCGTTTGGTTTACGAATGTTTCCGCTGGTGCGGACGTGAAAAAACAGTGCGCATGCTGGATGAGCTCAAGAGAATCGGCTTTGAATACTCAACTAAGTCCGGAACGAGTATTTCTGCAAAGGATATAGAGGTACCCAAAATCAAGGAGAAATTAATTGGCAAGGGCGATGAGGACATTGCTATATTGCAGAACCAATTTAACAGGGGTTTAATTACCGAGGAAGAGTATGAAACACAGGCAATAGATGTCTGGACGA
This sequence comes from uncultured Dehalococcoidales bacterium, assembly GCA_964385895.1. Lineage (GTDB taxonomy): Bacteria > Chloroflexota > Dehalococcoidia > GIF9 > UBA5629 > CAYLRS01. The sequence goes on along the minus strand of CAYLRS010000013.1, from coordinate 4,171 downwards.
AGACTACTAACTATATCGAGGAAGAAATAAAGAAGTCATTAGACAGATATGGCGGCGTCTACATGATGGCCAATTCAGGTGCAAAGGGTAACATCTCCCAGATCAGGCAGATGGCCGGCATGCGAGGTTTAATGACTGATCCCTCTGGCCGCATAATCCCCTTCCCTATTAAGGCCAGTTTCCGCGAAGGCCTGTCCGTGATGGAATACTTCATGTCGACACATGGTGCACGTAAGGGACTTGCTGATACTGCCTTGAGAACTTCCGATGCAGGTTACCTGACACGCCGCCTTATTGACGTTGCCCAGGACCTTATCATTCTTGAGGAGGATTGTGGTTACACCGGCGAAGGTATATCTTTTTCAACCACCACCACTGAAAAAGACGGACGTCAACTTCCCTCACTGGACGACCGCATTAAGGGTAGACTCGCGGCAAAAGATATTGTCGACCAGAAGACCGGTGAGATCATCGTCGCTAAGAACGAGATGATTGACGAGGACAAGATCAAACGTATACTCGAAGCAGATTTAAAGGAAATCAACGTAAGATCACCGCTCTGTTGCAATTCCAAGCGGGGTGTTTGCGCGGCTTGCTACGGACGGGATCTTTCCTCTACCGAAATCGTAAAGAACGGGACTGCGGTGGGCATAATCTCGGCACAGAGTATCGGGGAACCTGGAACGCAGCTTACGCTACGTACTTTCCACACGGGTGGAGTGGTTGGAACAGATATAACCACGGGTTTACCTCGTGTCGAAGAGCTTTTCGAAGCCCGGGTGCCTAAAGGAAAGGCAGTGCTAACCGAGATAGATGGCACAATTAATATAAACGAGATCGTTGAAGAAGGCGCGCTTAAGAAGAGGGAAATAATTGTTACTCATATCGAAGCATACCCCATTGAGCATGAGATTCCCAGCGGCTACAAGGTTCTCGTGGAAAATAACACACCTGTTGCCAGGGGCACTGTACTGGCTGAGCCCGGTACCTCAATCGTTAAAGCTGATGAGCAGGGTAATCAGCCCCTGACTGCCCGTGTTGATGGCTTGGTGAAAGTTGACCACGGACGTATAACCATTACTTACGAGGAAAAGGATGAACGCAGGTACGAAGTACTGGTGACAAGCCATATACTCATTAAACAGGGCGACTACGTACGGGCCGGTGATAAGCTGATAGAGGGTGTGAAGGATCCACAGGATATCCTGCATATAAATGGGCGCAACGAAGTACAACGATATCTCATAGACGAGGTACAGAAGGTTTATCGGTCGCAGGGTGTTTATATAAACGACAAACATATTGAGACTATCGTCAGGCAAATGCTGAGACGAGTCCGCGTTGAGTTTTCTGGCGATACGAATTTACTGATTGGTGATCTTGTGGGCAGATTGGACTTTGAGAATATTAACGCCAAAATGGAAGCGGAAGGCGGCGACCAAGCCGTCGCACGGCCAGTACTGCTCGGCATTACGCGCGCATCACTAAATACGGACAGCTGGCTAGCCGCCGCTTCATTCCAGGAGACAACCAGGGTTCTGGCTGAGGCAGCAATCTGGGGTAAGACGGACAGGCTCCATGGCCTTAAGGAAAACGTGATTATAGGTAAATTGATACCATCCTCCGTTACGCTTTCCTCTAAGCAGGGGAAGGCCTCTTCGCAACTGATGGAAGAAGGCCCTGTAGCCTTCTCGGATATGATACAGGATGCATTGCCTTCTACTGATACAGAGGAGGCTGTGGATACACAATCGGAAAATGGTGTGGAGCAGGAGTAAAGCTTAAGTCTTTAGTATTGTCAGGTTAAGATGCGTTTTAGAAGTCCCCGCTTCAACCGGGGACTTCTTTTCATTCAAATCAGTTGAAGCCAATCTAGGTTTTATTATTCGTGTGTTATAATGCTAATAAACTATTTAAAATAATATACAAATGCAGGAAAGCGAATCACCGAGGATAATCTCAGGGAAGTTAAACTCCGATGACATTTCCCTTGACGTAAACCTCCGGCCAAAAAAGCTTATCGATTTTATCGGCCAGCAAAAGGCAAAGGATAACCTCGAGATCGGCATAAAGGCAGCACAAAAACGCAGTGAACCACTTGATCATGTACTGCTTTACGGTCCTCCCGGGCTGGGGAAAACAACATTAGCTTTCATCATTGCCACAGAGATGGGGGTCAATATAAAAGTAAGCTCAGGACCCGCGATCGAACGCCCTGGAGACCTTGCGGCCATTCTAACCAACCTTCAAAAAGGCGATGTCCTCTTTATCGATGAAGTACACAGGCTTAGCCGGGTTGTGGAAGAAATCCTGTATCCCGCCATGGAGGACTTCGCCCTTGACATAATCCTGGGCAAAGGGCCCGGTGCCAGGAGCCTGCGCCTGAATTTACCTCGTTTCACGTTGATAGGCGCGACGACAAGGTATGCGTCCATGAGTTCTCCTTTACGGGACAGGTTCGGCTCGGTTCACCGGCTTGATTTTTACGATACTAATGCCATCAGTACCATTTTAAAAAGATCGGCACATATATTGAAACTGAAAATAGATATAGAGAGTATTAATCTTATTGCTTGCCGTGCCAGAGGTACACCAAGGGTTGCCAACAGGTTATTAAAGCGTGTACGCGATTATGCTCAGGTGATGGCAAATGGGGTGGTGAATAAAGAAATCACACTGGAGGCCCTGGATAAATTAGAAGTGGATAAGATCGGGCTTGACGAGATCGACCGTAAAGTTCTCAGGACCATAATTGAGAAATTCGATGGGGGGCCGGTAGGGCTCGATACCATAGCCGCTTCTATAAGCGAAGAATCAGATACTATAGAAGGCGTATATGAACCGTATTTAATGCAGCTTGGATTCCTGGAGAGGACACCAAGGGGACGTCTGGCCACACGGCTTGCCTATGAGCATTTAGGCATCGCGTATAAAAAAGGTTCAATGCCGCAGGGAAGCTTGTGGTAGCCAGGATAAAACCGATACTGTCATTCCTCCACCAGCTCCTCCACCAGTCCATTTGACAATAACTATATATTTGGATTAAACTGCCTAATCCTCTGGTGGTTAGAGCGAAGCGGAACCACCCGTTCCCATCCCGAACACGGAAGTGAAACGCTTCAGCGCAGACGATACTGAGGAGGGGACTCCTCGGGAAAATATGTCACTGCCAGAGGTTTTTTATTTACTGCATATTTCAAATAGGGGAAATCTAAACCCTGGCCAAAGCTAAAATCCTTTGACTTGCCTCGGGGTTCAACATATAATTCATATGAAAGCATGGTTAAAGTCATTGAATTAACTGCATCATATCGAGGTTATTATGGCAAGTAGATTTGAAAAATTCTCCGAGCGCGCCCGCAGGGCACTTACCCGTGCCCAGGAGGAGGCTCAGCACTTCGGGCATAACTATATTGATACCGAACACGTACTGCTCGGCTTGATCGCGGAAGAAGATAGCGTTGCCAGTCAGGTGCTTACCAACCTGGGCGTATCGGTTAGCAAAGTAAGGTCCGCAGTAGAATTTATCGTTGGCCGAGGGGGACGCCCCAATACCGGTGAAGTAGGGCTGACCCCGAGGGCAAAAAAGGTCATCGAGCTGGCTGTTGATGAAGCTCGCCGCCTTAACCACAGCTATATTGGTACTGAACATCTTTTACTGGGACTTCTGAGGGAACGCGAGGGGTCGGCGGCAGGTGTTCTTGAGAGCTTCGGCGTCACCCTTGAACGTGTCCTTGCTGAAACCAATAAATTGGTGAACCAGGGTACTGCACAGGCAAAGAGCCTCAGCAGGGAGGGGGCACGAACACCAATATTGGATCAGCTTGGAGTTGACCTTACCGCCGCAGCCCGTGCCGGGAAGCTGGATAATATAGTCGATAGGGACAAGGAATGTGAGCGTGTCATCCAGATTCTGAGCCGCCGTACCAAGAACAACCCAGCTCTAATCGGCGAGCCCGGCGTAGGCAAAACAGCGATTGTTGAAAAATTGGCTCAAAAAATTGCTGCCGGTGATACCCCCGATACGCTGAGAAACAAGCGTCTTGTTACACTTGATATCGGATCCCTGGTAGCAGGGACGAAGTACCGCGGCGAATTCGAGGAGAGGTTAAAGAAAGTCTTAGATGAGATAAAGAGCTCGGGTAATTGCATCGTATTCATTGATGAGCTG
>CAYLRS010000012.1:0-14573 GCA_964385895.1 uncultured Dehalococcoidales bacterium | reverse complement strand
CATCAACCCCTCTTTAAAGATGATCTCCCGCGCCGAAAACTTGGGATTTATATCAAGACCGATGCTTCAGCGGTTCTGCCTTAATACAACTGCCATTTCCTGCTCGAAGTCGCTGCTAATATCCACCAGGAAGTTCAGCTTTATAGGCTTACCCTCTTTGTCAACAAATCGCATCTGCCCATCGATCATCTTCTGTTCGTAACCTGCGCTCGTGATGAGATCTATTGCTTTCTGCCTGTCGGCAGCGGGTGTCATCCCATATTTTTTCAGGACCTGCTCGTTATACCAGGGCGAGTAAGGCGGTATGAAGCTGAACGCGGGGTCTGCGTAGCCCGTGTACATGCTGTTTATTATCTCGGGTTTATCGATGATCATAGACAGAGCTTGCCTGACTCTGGGGTTTTTCAGCCCTTCCCATCCATTGTCCCTCTGGTTATAAGCGACGTATACGTAGAATCCGGTAGGGATGGCATACACCTGGACATTGCCGAGATTTCTGATTGAGTTTGCCTCCTGCGGCTCGATGTATGCATAAGTAATATTGCCCTCGCTCAGCGCCTCGTTCACCATCTGCTGCAATCCAAACGGCTTGATCACATAGCTTTCAAAATAAGGCGCGCCGTTATTTTTACCAAGGTAATAATCGGGATTGCGCTTCATGACAAATCCTTCGCTGGAGCTCCAGGCCACCGGCCGGTAGGCCCCGAGGTTGCCGGTATAGTTCATATTATTAAACTCCGGCGATTGAGTGAACTCGTCCTGTTTATTCTCATAGTACTGCGCTATGTTCTTGGGGTAAGGCATCAGGTCGTAGATGGTGTAAATAAACTCGGGCTGCACCATTTTGCGCACTATCTTGAAGGTAGTATCGTTGACTACCTCGGGTGATACGAAGACCTTCTTTCCACCTACTTCTTCCTGCCACCTGGCTTTGTCGATGTATTCAAGCCAATCGGCAAACATGAAGTTCTTCAGGGTATAAACGTAATCTTCAGCTTTGACCTTCGTGCCATCCGACCATTTAAGATCATCCCTTATCGTAACGGTATAAACCAGACCATCAGGGGAAACATCGATATCCCTGGCCAGGCAGCGGAGTTGAAGTTTGTACTGGTTATCGAAAACAGCGAGGGGATCGACCATGAAGCTGGCATATCTCTTTGATGCTCCGCCATCGGTAGCAACAATCCAGTTAAGGGTCTGCGCGTCCTCGCCAACCTGGCTTTCGATGAATGTGCCCTTGACCGGGTGCAACTGCTGCGAATTCTGGCAAGCCGGGAAAAGAAGCATTAAAACCGCGATCATTGTTGATACATAAATTAGCTTTTTCATTTCACCCCTTATAACGCAAAGCCCGCCAATTTGTTGCTTGCTAAATGAGCACTGTGCGTGAAAGATTGCGCAAAATCGAACGGGCGGCGATATATACTAACACAATTTGATTCTTAGATGAAATTTTGCTTGAACTGCTGGATTAGCTCATCAACCTTATCCGAAGTTTCCGCTCCGACCCGCTTAATGACTTCATCGACCTTCTGGTATTTCGCCCCGTCGTAAATATCATCGAGCTTATCATAATAACTTGCTCGCCTTCCCAGACGGAAGTTCAGCCTGTCCTTCAGAGGCATACTGAGGTATCTATTAACCGTCGCCAGGCACATATTCTTAACCTCGGGGAACTTGCCTTCCAGCTCCGGTAACAGGTTCAAGATATGATCGCTCTTCAACTCACCCGTGAAATCCAGCTTCGCGATGAATTCGCCTATCTCCCTGACTACCTCGTCCTCATTCTGCAATTCAAACTCGCCTGCTTCCAGCTTCGCCCAAAGCGGTATGATCTCATGAACTTGCAACGTGCGCAGGCGTATGAAATCCGGGTTGATTTCGCTGAGCACGCGGGCCGATTCCAAAGCATGCTCCTGTGACCACTTCTTCCCTCCCAAACCCGGCATATGATATTCCGAGAGCTCAATACCCGCCTCTTTTATATGCCTGCCGCCTTTCACATGATCTTCGGACGTCATCCCCTTTTCCATAAAAGCCAGCACGGCATCCGAACCGCTTTCCATGCCTATGTGAATGCGGGAAAGCCCCGCATCCTTCAGTTCCCTGAACTCCTCCACGCTTTTTTTAGCCGCAGTCCTGGAGCGGCAGTATGAGGTTATCCTGCCTAGCGATGGGAAACTTTGCTTCAGGGTGGAAACCACCCTAACCAGATCAGGCGTACGCATGATAACGCTGTTGGCGTCCTGCAGGAAAGCTGAGCCTCCTCCCGCATATAACCACAGCGCCACCTGCCTGACGCAGTTGCTGGTACCTGACTGGTTGTAAATAAACGCGGCAACCTCGCGCGGCCGGTCCCCATAGCCCGTTTTCCAGCCGAACTCCTTTATCCCATCGGTGATGATCTTCGCGGTTTCGATGTCCTTGAGGATATCATCGACCGGCCTCAGCTCGAATTTCTGTCCCTTGTACACCGGGCAGAACAGGCAGCGGTTCCAGGGGCAATTGCGGGTTGCCCTTATTAACAGGGAATACGCCTCGCTGGGAGGTCTGATAGGTCCTGTCTCGAAGTAATAGCCGGTTATTTTGTTCAGCGCCGGTGAGCCGTTCAAATCCATCATAGCTTGTAATAATTGTAACGGGTATTTCCATTTCTGAGAAACCGTATTGCCAATGATACCCTGCAAAAACTAAAATGGTATTATTTCAACGGTGGGAAAGTTAGTTCATGATGAAAAATAACATCAAGGTGGTCTCCTTCGATGTCGAAGGGACCATGGTCACGACCGATTTCAGCTATGCCATCTGGTTTGAGATGATACCGTCGCGCTACGCTGCCAGGCATAGGCTGGATTTCCCGCAGGCGCTTGCACAGGTCAAACAGGAATACGATAACGTAGGAGACCGGCAGCTCGAGTGGTACGATGTGCAATACTGGTTTGACCGCTTCGGCCTTGGAATTGCTGATATCGCCATGGAAGAACTGCAGCACCGGGTCAATTACTTCCCCGATACTGAAGAGGCTCTCTCACTGCTTGGCAAGAATTACCAGTTGAGCGTTGCCTCCGGCTCTCCCCGTCATTTTTTAAAGCACTTACTGCGTGATATCGGGCACCATTTCAGCAGCGTATTCTCCTCGACCTCTGACTTTAAAAAGGTGAAGACGGCGGATTTCTACATAAGCATATGCCAGCAGCTTGGAGTGGAACCCGCGCAGGTGGTTCATATCGGTGATAACTACCAGTTCGATTTCCTCGAGCCCGGCAGCATAGGCATCCGGGCCTTTCACCTGGACAGGGAAGGCAGGTCAGATAGCCCGAAATCCTTACGCAACCTGGCTCAGTTAACAGAGCTTCTTTACGCTCGTTGATAGACATTGAAATAAACTAGGGGAGGCAGTCATGGCAGTGACCATTACGACGCTCACGGAGAACACTTCCGGCTCGCCTGATATCATCGCTGAATGGGGACAGAGCCTTTTCATCGATGCCGACGGCGAAAAGATACTTTTCGATACGGGACCCAGCGGGCTGGTGCTGAAAAATGCCGGGAAGCTGGGCATTGACCTAGGCTCTGTTAAGAAAATCGTCCTCAGCCACGGGCACTACGATCACACCGGCGGCTTGAAAGAGGTGCTTATCAAGATGAGGGAACTTGGCGGTCATGATGAAGTCGAGATAATCGGGCACCCGGATATATTCGGGCCCAAGTACATTTACATTAAGGGCATAGTGGAGCGGTATATCGGTATTCCCTTTCCGCGGCAGGAGCTTGAAGCCCTCGGGGCCATGTTTAATTTATCCAAGCAGCCTGTGAAAATTTATGAAAACATTATGACTACGGGGGAGGTCGAATTTACGCAGTATTATGAGAAGATAGACCCTGTATTGTATGTCAAAGAGAATGATGGCTTTGTACCAGATAAACTCGCCGACGACCTGGGCATAATCATCAAGACCGGGCAAGGGTTAGTGGTACTGCTCGGCTGTGCCCACCGCGGCCTCGTGAACACCCTGTTGCACGCGCGAAAGATAACCGGGATCAAGGAAATCTACGCCGTCATCGGCGGCACGCATTTAATCAGTGCTAAGCAGGAACAGATGAGCGCAACCATAGAAGCCCTCCGCGGATTCGGCATCAAGAAGCTCGGAGTCTCCCACTGCACTGGCTTACCATCGGCCTCCATTTTAGCCAATGAGTTCAAGGAAGTTTTCTTCTTTAACAGCGCGGGTACAAAGACGGTTTTACCGGATTGAACTTGCCAGACGGCATCCAACATTTTAAATATATTTAACTGCTAAAACAGCAACTTCTCTACCTTGACCTGCGGCAGCAGGCGTTCTACGTCGGCTTTGTGGCAGAGTTCAGTTCCCGGTGTCAGCGTCGCCGCGGTACCCGCCGCCACCGCAAGCCTGGACGCCTCTTCAAGGCTCCCGCCCTGGCTTAGCTTTAGCACGAGGCCTGCTACGGAGGAATCTCCGGCACCAACGGTGCTCATAACTTCGACATCGGGCGGCATCACCTTAAGCACCGCGTCTTTGCCGGCAATTATCAGACCATCACGTCCCCTCGAAATGGAGGCTATTTTAATTCCACTGCTCACAAACGTTTTTACAGCGTAGATAATCTCTTCCTCGGTTTTTAGCTCCACTCCCAAAAGGGTCTGCGCCTCACGCACGTTGGGCTTGATGACATCCGGCTTCGCCTTGATACCTTCTTTGAGCCATTGGTCTGCCGAATCGAAGACTGTAATTATGCCAAGCGATTTCATCTTCTCTATCAACACCCTGTATATATCCGCAGGCACGCCGGGTGGAACGCTGCCAGCAAAGACCATGTAGTCCGGCCTGGGCTTAAGATTGGTGATTTTGTCTATCAGCTTCTTCAGTTCACCAGCGGATATTTCGGGCCCCGGCGCCGATATCCGCGTCTGACGGTGCGTTTTCAAATCCGTGATAATAAAGTTACTGCGTATCTCGCCTTTGATTGGTGTAAAGTCGCAGGGCACTCCCTTTTGCTTCAATATCCTGGTTTCTACCTCTCCATCGAAGCCGCCGATAAACCCGTAGGCCGCTGTCTCTCCACCAAGCTCACGTATCACACGGGAGACATTGATACCCTTGCCGCCTGGCTCGCGCCGGGAGCTGACCCAGCGGTTGGATTCGTCCAGCATAAGATTTTCTACCTCGACATGCCTGTCCAGGGAAGGGTTCAACGTTACCGTGGCTATCATCTAAATTTTTTCCACCTTGAGCATATTTGTGGTGCCGGAAACGCCCAGGGGTATGCCGGCTGTTACCACCACCAGGTCGCCCTCGCTTACAAGCCCAAACTTGCGCACGGCTTTTGCCGCCTGCGTGAACATGGTCAGTACCGATTTGGGTTCGCGGATATGTAGAGCAGATACCCCCCAGGATAGGGACAGTTGCCTCTGTGTTGACTCGTTAGGTGTTATGGCTATTATCGGCATGCGCGGCCGGTACTTGGAAACGCGTTTTGCAGTGCTGCCCGAAGCCGTATAGGCGATAACCGCTTTGGCGCCAAGCTGCTGTGCTGTGTGACAGGCAGCATAGCTGATGGCATCATCCGTGAGCGGCTGAAGGTCTTTGCCCCTGCTGGCAAACGTCTCCTCATACGGCAGAGCTGCTTCGGCTTCAAGCGCGATGAGTGACATTATCCTGACCGCTTCCACCGCGTAATGCCCGATTGCTGTCTCCTCCGAGAGCATGACGGCGTCAGCCCCGTCAAAGATTGCGTTGGCAACGTCTGTAGCTTCGGCACGGGTCGGGACGGCAGAATCCATCATCGATTCGAGCATTTGAGTGGCAACTATTACAGGTTTGCCAATGTGGTTGCACTTGCGTATGAGCTCTTTTTGTACGATGGGGACCCTCTGGATTGGTATCTGTACGCCCAGGTCACCGCGGGCAACCATTACCCCATCGGCAGCTTCAAGTATCTCCTTGAAATTATCCAGTGCCTCCCGCCTTTCGATTTTTGCGATGATCTTTGCCTGTGAGCTCTGCTGCTGTAAAAATTCCCTCACCTTGGCAATGTCACTCTCGCTTTTAACAAAAGATAGTCCTACGAAGTCGACACCCTGCTGCACGGCAAATTCCAGGTGATGCCAGTCTTCCTCGGTTATGGCATCTACATCCCACGTAACGCCAGGCACATTTATACCCTTATTGTCACCGAGTCTCCCCCCCGCGATTACCCGGCATTTCACATCGCTGGCGCTTATGGAAATGACCTCCAGTTGGATCAGCCCGTCGTCAAGGTAGATGGCCTGTCCCAGCTTCACGTGCGCGGGCAACTCCGGCAGGTCAACAGATACCTGCGATTCATCACCGAGGACATCCCGCGTGGTTAAAACAAATTCCGCCCCTTCCCTGAGCCTGATCCCGCCTTTCTTGGCCTTTCCCGTCCTGTCTTTCGGCCCGGGGAGATCGATCAGCAAGGCCAGGGGTATCAGTAATTTTTTAGCTTCCCTGCGTAAAGTTGAAATACGCTCACCGTGCTCTTCAATGGTGCCGTGTGAGGCATTGATACGGGCGACATTCATACCGGACTCGAGGAGTTGTTTGATTACTGATGGAGAGCTGCTGTTCGGTCCTATGGTGCAGACGATTTTGGTTTTCCGCAGAGTGCTTCCCTGCGAAATCGATTTAAGCATCTTAAAAATTAATAATTCCTGTACCAGTTCTCATCCACTTTAGAAAGACTCCCCGCAGATAAACCCAGCTTTTGATACCAGGGCCTGGCGCTATTCCCCGCTATCTGAGCCAGTTCTATCAACCTCTGCGCTGCCACATTCTTAAAGAATTCGAGCCTTTTATTCCTGTCACCTATTTCCATGGCTTCCTGCCAGATAGCCCTTCCACCCAGAAACCCGGATGCCCCGGCTTTGCAGGCTATTGTTACCTGGTCTTTGAATGTTGAATAATCCACACCCGCGCTGAGTATGACCCAGGGGGCAAGGGATGCCGCATCAAGCTGACGGCAGTGTTCAGCCAGCTTCGATGTGTCTTTCTCATGTTTCATGTCTGCCGGGAACTCCGCCTTGAGCACATCCACCGGTAACGCCGTGATCTGCTGCGCGGTCTCGATCACCATCTCAGGTAACCTGCGGGCAAATTCCGCTGAGTCCATCACCTCACCTTCAACCCTGTAAGTTTTGGGCTCTACCAGGAAAGGTATGTCATATTTAAGGCAATCAGCAGCAACCTTTTCAATAGTCTTGAGTTGCTTTTGTGCAATGCTCTTTATATCAGGACGATAATACACGAGCATCTTTACGGCTGATGCCCCCATCCTCTTGATCTTCTCTACGCTCCATCCCTTCAAAAGTGTGGTAAGGCGTCCCCTGGGGTCTTCTTCATAGCCGGTAGCTTCTATACTTACCAGCAACCCTGTGCGTCCTTTTAGCACATTGCTTGCTATACACTGGGCGGCACCAAATTCAGGGTCGAGCAGTATCCCGCTGGCATAGGGCCCTATGGTCGAGCACATGTCCAGCTTCATCTGCACGATCTCCCTGTAATCCGGCACTTCGTGCTGAGCATCTTCAAGCATCGAGATCAGCCCCGACCTGTGGTCCATGGCGCACATGATGAAGGTCCCCGCATCGGTGGATATCTGCTGCAAGCCCCTGGTTTTGCCAATAGTTAAATTTTTCATAGTTGAACGAGTTTCAATTTATATAAATATCAATATAACCTTTTGTAAATACGAATACAAGTTACCGGGTTGAAACACGGCATGTGCCACATTGGAAACAGCTATATTTTACAATTTACAGGCTATGGTATAATGCTTGCGGAAATATAGAACGGGGAGGACTTAGCCATGGCGGAAAATCCAGAACTTTTTCCACATGACAATGCGCTTGAGCGCTTGCCTGCCGATGAACGCGAAAAGAAGATGAGTGAGAAGCTGGGGCGCCTCATCGAGTATGCTTACGAAAAAGCCCCGGGATTCAAGGCACGCATGGACAAGGCAGGCCTTAAACCCGGCGATATCAAGACTTCCGCCGACCTGCAGAGGATACCTGTGCTGCACAAAGACGACTTAATACAGCTACAGAAGTCGGATCCGCCTTTCGGAGGCTACCTGGCTGTGCCGCTAAGCGAAATCGACCACGTTTACCAATCCCCGGGCCCCATCTACGATCCACAGAGAAGGTCGAGGGGTTTTGGATTACCACCCGGCATCGGCAAAGGCATGGTCGCCATGAATACGTGGTCGTACCACGTAGTCCCCGCAGGGCTGCTGGTCGATAGCATGCTCAGGAGCATGGGCTTCACGGTGTTCCCCGCGGGCACAGGCAATACCGAACTGCAGGTGCAGGTGATGCACGACCTCAAGGTGGCCGCATTCGTGGGCACGCCATCCTTCCTCGCTGCCATTATCAAGAAAGCGGAGGAGATGGGATATGATTTTAAAAAGGATTTCAACCTCAAGTTTGCCATGGTCGCGGGCGAGATGGGCGGCGAGCCTTTGAGGAAGATGTTCACCGAGAAATACGGGATACTCTGTATGGGCGGCGATAACTATGCCACCGCCGATATCGGCCCCATAGCCGGTTCATGCGAGAAGAACGCGGGAATGCATACGAATACTGATGTCATACTCGAGGTCGTGGACCCTGTGACCGGCAAGCCGCTGCCACCCGGCGAGGTGGGAGAGGTGGTGGTGACTCCCTTCGATGAGGTATATCCCCTGATTAGATTCGGGACGGGCGATCTCTCAACACTGGTCACCGATCTGTGCGAGTGCGGCCGCACGACGCCCAGGCTGCCCAAGATCATGGGCAGGAGCGGCGAAGCGGTCAGGGTAAGGGCGATGTTCGTACATCCCAGGCAGACCGACGAGGTAATGGCCAAATACCCCGAGGTTGGCAATTACCAGCTAATAGTGACCCGCCCCGAAAACAGGGACGAGATGCTGCTGCAGATAGAGCTTGCCAGGGAGCCCGCGAATAAGGACGCCTGGCTGGAAGCCATGAAGAAGGAATTCCAGGGCGCCTGCAAGGTGCGGTTCGACAGGGTTGAATTCGCCAAGGCCGGGACAATACCCAAAGACGGGAAGAAGATACTGGATAAACGGGCCTACTAGAAAATTCGCGTTAAGTTAAGGGGTGACCGGAAACGGCTCCGTTCACCCCTTAAGTTGAATGCTGCCTAACCCGTTCCCTTTCGCTGTACCTTTTTAATCTGGCTTCCGGTCACCCACTCGACCAGCCAGGGGAACAGCCTTTTCATATTGTAAGTAAATTTACCTGCCGAGTTGGCCAGGACCATGAAGCCTTCGTGTGCCATGGATTTGACCAGAGCTTGTGCCACATCCTCAGGCCTCAGCATACTCGCCGTGGCTGAAACCGCCTTCGTTTCTTCCGGCCGGATTTTAATCGATCTATCCATCATGGGTGTGTCAACATCCCCCGGGCAGAACACCGACACCGTTATATCAAACCGCTTCAATTCGCTCCTCAGCGCTTCGGATAGACCGACGACGCCGAACTTCGAAGCGCTGTAGGCTGACAACCCGAATACACCGATGAAGCCGGCTATGGAAGAAACGTTCATTATGTAACCGCCCTTCTGCTTCATATACGGGAGCAGAACGTATATCATATTCCAGATGCCGTATAAATTGGTCTTTATGATCCCATCGAACGTCTCATAGGGAATATCCTCAAACTTGTGCGGATAGGATATACCGGCGCTATTAATTAATATATCGGGGGCACCAAATTCCTTAACTGCCTTCTGCAGAACTATCTCAACTTCCAGTCTATTTGCTACATCCAGTTGCATGGATGAAAATCTTTGCTTCTCTGAAATTTTATTTTTCTTGATCCCGTTTACCGCCTCTGCAAGAAGCTCCGCACGCCTGGCGAAGATAATCACGCTGGCACCTTTCGATGCAAGCAGCCTGGCCGTCGCCAGGCCGATGCCGCTAGAACCACCCGTGATATATGCAACTTTCCCGGTAAAATCTTTGATTTTCATCTTAACCCGCCTCCGCTGAGAACCTGTATATCTACTTTATTCCTACTGCCCTGCGCATAATGCTGCCGCGCAGGCGGTTTAACGGCCTGGATTGCTTGATTACCAGTGATTCCAGGTCAACAGGATAGCGGGTTAATGACTCATAGCCGTCACCGCTGACCAGGATTGTATCGGAGTGGCGGATGCCGCCCACGCCCGGTATGTAAATTCCGGGCTCAACGCTGATGATCATATTCTCGGTGAGCACGTCCGAGCTGCCTTCAGCTACCCACGGTCCTTCATGGTTGCCCAGTCCAAACCCGTGCCCTGTACGATGCAGTAAATAGTCACCGTATCCCTTTTCCTTGAGAAATCCATTGGCAGCCGTGTCGATCTCCGCGCAACCGGCCCCCGGTTTTATCAGGTCAAAGGCCCTGTTCCTGGCCTCAGTCACAGCGGCGAAGGCTTCCTTCACCTGCTGCGACGGTGGCGCGGTGAAAAAGGTGCGCTCGCATTCGGCAGCATACCCGTTCACCCGCATCAGCGCCAGGGCGATGTGCGGCCCTTCCTTGAGCCTGTCTTCCAGCTTCGGTACGCCGTGAGGCAGGGCGCTCAACGGCGCAGGCCAGGCGCCCGTCAATACACTGGTGGTGAGCACGTCATAGTCCGTGTCCTTCATAATCTGCATCTGCACCGCCCTTCCCTGGGCAAAAAGCTCCAGGTCGGAAACGCCGTAGTAGGCCGCCCTGATGACCTTCTCCACCGCAAGATCGGCATAATGCGATGCCTGCCTGATCATCTGAACCTCGGCCGTAGACTTAATCAGCCTTAGCTGATCGATCAGCGGCAGAACACAGGGTTCAAGATAAGCAAGCTGGCTATATATCTCAAGAGGTAAATCAGGTTCGACACCTGCTTTCGTAACCTTGTCCAGCAACGCCAGCAGACGCTCAGTCCAGCCTTGTCCTGGTGGTGATGGGTAATCCCAGTAGGAGTGGACCTCATCCACATTGGGCGCCTTCTGCAGGTGGACTTTTTCGAGCGATGGAACCAGCAGGACGGGGGCAAGGTCAGGTCTGACAATTATGAAGAAAGGCCTCTCCAGTGGCCGGTAGGAGATGCCGGTGAGGTAATAGATGCTTTCCTCGCCGGATACTATAAAGGCGTCAAGTGCCTCATCCGCCACCTTTTTCTGCAATTTCAGCATGCGGTCTAAATACTCTTGCCTTGCTATCATATCAACCCTCCCTCAAAATAAATCGGCAACCCGGATAAATCAGGATTGCCGATATTATAATTGAATTTGGCAAAGCGGACGATACCCTGAACCTGCCGGGACTCGCTGGTAACTGCCCTTAACCCAGATCTACCAGGTTCTTCATCCCGGCGCGCAGCCGCGAGAGCTGGATGTAGTGCGTCGGGTTGATGAACAGCTCGGTAAGGTTGGCGATCTCATCGATGGTCGCGCCCTTCTTCAGCAGATAAAGCAGGTACTGGAATGAATCCTTGCCGCCGTAGCCCACGTGCTGAGCTCCAAGGAACTGGCGCGTTTTGGCATCGTAGATAATCTTCTGGAAACCGGAGAGGTCAGGCCACTGGTGGGCATATTCCATAGTGCCCTCGCACAGAGGCAGAGGCAACCAGTTCTTGTAGCCCTGGATCGGCATCCTCACCACGAACACCTGGCCAACCTTCTCTTTAGCTTCCCTCTCCGTCATCCCCACCCAGGTGGTTTCGTAAAAAGTATGCACCGTATCGGCAAATAGCTCAGTCTCCAGCCCCACCGGGGTGCCCAGTATGTTCTTGGCAGCGATCATGCCACCCTGCCGCGCCTTCCACATCTCCATGACGCCGCCAGTGATATCGCCGCTGGCAAAAATCCCCGGCACGCTGGTACGCATATGCTTGTCAACGACTATCTCTTTTTTAGGCCCGATGTTGACGCCTAAATGAGACACAAGCTCCGACCTGGGTGTGCAGCCGGTGCCCAGGTAAACCAGGTCGGCCTTGATGGTCTTCTCCTGTCCGTCCTTACCTTTCACGGTTACAGACTCCACGCGGCTCCTGCCGTTGATGGAAACCAGCGTCGTGTTGTCCAGTATAGGCAGTCCCCTGATCTGCATCATCCTGAGCGTGTAGTCCCTGACGTCGTCATCGAGGGGGAACTGGCTCAGCGCAGGCATCATCTCCACCACCGTCGTGTTACATCCTACGGCGTTGAAGAAACAGGCCCAGGGCAAGCCGCTCTTGGAAGCGCCCACGACCACGACGTCTTTGGGCTCGTAGTCCAGCTCGAGGAAGCTGGCATACGTGTAGACGCCCTTCAGGTCTTTTCCGGGGACGTTGGGTACGGACGGTCCGGCGCCGGCCGCTACGATGATATTCCTGGTCTTGAATTCGCCCTTGCCTTCCACTTTGACCGTGTGTGGATCGACGATGGAGGCGCGCTGGTTGAGCATGAACTGCAGCTTAAGCTGTTCCTTGCTCTGGTGGAACATGAAATCGAACACGTACTCGCGGCCCACCAGGTAATCCCTCAGTATGGGGAGGATCTCCACCTTGCCGTTCTTCCCGGGGAACTTGGGCCAGTATTCCTTCTTGTCCCAGATGCGCGCCTTGTCCAGCTCCACGGCTATCTCGTAAAGGTAGTGATGCAGCACGCAGGCGTTCTTGCAGCACTTGCCTCCCAGGTGGTTGTCCATCTCGATGGTAAGCTGGTTGCCGCCCATGGCACGGAAATACGAGGACCCAAACCTGCCCGAAGCGCCGCCGCCGATAAAAATCGCATCCCATTCCCTGGTGGTGTTATCGTAGTTATCGTAGGGTCTTCTGTCATCATAAAAAGTGGTCATTTTCTCTCTCCTGTAGCATACTCGAAGCAACAGCTAATCTTTTAGCACGGTGGTGACTTTACGTATGCAGTCCAGCCTGCTACATGTCGTTTCCATTTTTTCTCCGTCACGGAAAGCCAGGCCGAAGTTATCCTTGTTCAGCTTGACCTTGCAGACGAAGCATTTGAGCTTTCCGGCAATCAGGTTATCCCAGATTCCAAGGTATTGCAGATGGTCCTTGATTTCTTTTTGATAAGATTCTAAACGCATAAATAGTCTCCTTTGCGTATGGCAAAATGATATATTTTACTTTACGAAAAACTTCGGCCTGATCCTGGTCCAAAATGAGGGACAGGCCATGACCCTGGGGTTCTTGCCCACTATCTGCTCGGCGATCTTCCAGGCCTGGGCGAAATCCCTTGCCGGCACGCAGCCCACATCGCGCGCAGAGCCGGGTCCGCCTGTTCCGCTCACCTGCACCCTGGCCAGCGGGTTATCCATGCCCGGCACACCAGCCATGATGACCTTGCTCGCCAGGTTGAGCGCGTACTCGCTCTCGTAGAGCAGCCAGAACCCGTGCACCGGTGCGTAGGCATAGCCGTGCCGGTATTTGAATATCAAATCCTCGCGGTACATGAACTCTTCCTCGTATGTGGAAAGTTCCTCCATGGAAAAGCAGTTCCGGTACAGGTCGAGTATCTCTGCATAAGAGGGGTGAGAGCGCTCGTCGATGGTGCCGTCGCAGTGAGCCAGGGCGATCACCACGCCGCCTTCCCGCAGCAGCGGCTTATTCGTCCACATGCGCACCGGCGCACAGGCCGCGGCCAGTGCAATCAGGGGGTTGCTGGTTTCCCCGTACAGCGAATAGCGGGGCACGCCGTAGATCAGCACGTCAGCCTGCGGCACCTCCATATGATATATGCTTTCGGCAAATTTCCAGGTGGGCTCGTTGATTTCAGGGGAATACCCTGCAAAGACTCCTGCGGGCGCGCCGCCGGCGCCGGGAACGACGTCGACGTAAAATACTCTCTTGCCGGTGAATTTCTCGATCTGCGCCATGACCGCCTGCTTGTGGGAGCGGTACATCATGGTCCTCTGGTTGCCGTGGCAGGAATCGGGGTGCCCCACCACCGGGAAGCCATGCGTGGAGGTCATGCTCCGTGTGCTGGGAAAGCCGATAATCACGCCGGTGCCCGTCATGCCGCCCCAGTTGGAGACCACCACCGTTCCCGTATAGATAAATAAATCCGAATCAAGTAAAGCCTTGTTGTATTCCACATAGTCTCCCATCTCGGAGACGCCCATGTAGATCAGGTTGTCCTGATCGTGGCAGTCGTGGTTGAGCACGCGGGAGGCGCTGCCGCGGGGACTGAACCTGTCATATAAATCCGGGCCGAGGTAGGCCCTCAGTTGCATCGGCGTCCACTTGCAGTGGTTGCCGCTGCCGCACAGCAGGTAGATGTTTTCTTCCTTGACGCCCGCTTTAATCAGCTCTTCAATGATAATGGGTATGATAAGCTGGCGTGGTTTGCCGGGGCGTGAGGGGTCGTCGAACCCGATGGTGACCCTGCCGTTGCGCGCTTTTTTCGCCAGCTCGGCAAGAGGCGGAGCGCCGATGGGGTTGGTGATGGCATCCCTTACTGCTGTTTCTGGGTCCTGCAATATCGGCGGGTTGGGGATCTCGCCGATGACCGTGTCCTCCGGTACCTGTATCTCGATCTTCCTGTCCCAGTAATCAGCGTTAACA
>CAYLRS010000011.1:0-14889 GCA_964385895.1 uncultured Dehalococcoidales bacterium | reverse complement strand
AAGGTTGTCATGATCAACGTTGCAGGCGTAATAAAGCCAAATGTTGACAAGTATGTGGTATGGCAGAAGATACTGGATGGTATCACCTGGGGTGGCGCTGCTGCACCAGCTCCCGCAGCACCGCCGGCTGCTGAAAAGAAACTTTCCTTTGAAGCTGAAACTTATACCAGCGATCTTGGATTTTCCTTTAAGTATCCAAAAGCCTGGAAAAAAGCAGCAAATCCTTATGGGACGGCAGTCTTCTACGCTAATGATGGCGCCACGCCACTACCTGACCTGGTATTTGTTGATGTCCGCCCGACTGCGAGCGTAAAGGAAGCCGCTGTTGCTGCACTGAGTGACTTTATTTTAGCCAAAGGTGTATCTGCAACCCCAAGTGTAGAATCCGAGAAAGCAATTACATTAGCGGACGGAAAAACTGCTGCTACCGAGATTGTACTGGCCGCATCAGTTCTTTTCATGAGCAAGAAAGGCATTGCCGTCGGGGCTATAAAAGATGGGAAAGCCTATGTAGTTGTTGCCGGTGTCGATCCGGGTAAACTCGATATGTTTAAGGAAATCGCAGAGTCCCTGGCATTCAAATAGGCTTTAGATAAGTTGCTTTAAAAAGGGGTTCATTTTCGAATGAACCCCTTTCCTTTTTCATATTCAAATTGTTCTTAAATCTGAGGGAGTACCTATTTCCTGAACTGACCCAGTCGATCCAGTGTGTGGCTGATGTCAAACTCGGTGCCGTACTCCAGTTCAAGCCTCTTGTCCAGTGCCATGCTTTCATTGGTATTATAGAGTTGCTTATAGGCGGCCACGGATTGCTGGCTATTAGCCACAATCTTCTTAGCCACTACTTGAAGGGTTTCCTCTAGCTTCTCTAATGGTACAGCTATATTCACAAGGCCGATGCGTTCAGCTTCTTTGCCTGTGACGGAGTCGGCCGTATATGAAAGTTCCCTGGCTTTCAAAAAGCCCACCCTGCGCGGCAGCCTGGCGCTCATGCCCCAGGTCGGCCTCAGCCCCCATTTGGCATGGGTGTCGCCGATTTTTGCTTCCTCTGACGCGATAACAAGGTCGCAACCCAGCATGATCTCCAGCCCGCCCGTGAAGCAGTAGCCGTTGACCAGCGCGATCACCGCCTTGGGGACCGTCCTGATAGCATTTATCAGTTCCCTCGCAGGCTTATCAAGGATGTCGCCCACCTTGCCCCTGTCCAGCGTGCCGGATCCCAGTGCTTTTAGATCTACCCCCGCGCAGAAAGCCTTGCCCGCACCCGTGAGTACGATCACCTGCACCTCAGTGTCCTTTCCAGCTTCCAGCACGGCTGCCTTGAGCTCGCCCAGCATGGCCGGGGTGATAGCGTTCATCGCCTGTGGGCGGTTGATGGTTATCCTGCCTATGCCCCCCTCTTTATGGTAGATAATAGTTTCATATATCATCGCTCACTCCTTTTTTCTCTTAGTTTAACCTGCGACAACAGATATTATATACGAAACCACGCTTGATATACGTCGCGACCGCTTATTGACACTTCAAATTGCATATTGAATAATAAGCGACAATATGGTGGTAAATATAAGGTGAATGGAGGTACCAGATGACCCATCTTCCCGCACCCGACCTGAAGTACCTGTTCGAGCCGCGGTCCGTGGCCATAGTGGGTGCCTCGAAGGACGAATGGAAGTCCGGAGGCATGTTCATAAACAGCATGCTCAAGGACGGCTACCAGGGGAAGATTTACCCAATCAACAGGAAAGAATCGGAGATCATGGGGCTCAAGTGTTATCCCAACGTCGGCGAGATACCTTACGAGGTTGACCTGGCAGTGCTGACCATACCGGCGCAGGCGATAATAACGGCGATGGAAGACTGCGTCCGCAGAAGCGTGAAATTTGCAGTAGTTCATGCGGTGGGCTTCAGCGAGCTGGGTGAGGAAGGCAAGGAGCTTGAGAAGAAGATGGTCGGTATTGCCCGTGAGGGCTGCGTCAGGATAGTCGGTCCCAACTGCATGGGCATATTCACATCTCGCGGGCGTGTCAATACCGTTGTACCCTATGCCAGGCTGCCCCTTGATCCCGGCGGCGTGGCTTTCGTCGGTCAGAGCGGCTGGGCCAGCGAGACGATGCTGCGGTTGGGCAGTGCCAGGGGCCTGCGCTTCAGCGGCATCATCAGCATCGGCAACCAGAGCGACCTGACCGTGGAGGACTTCATCGAGTACTGGGGCAGCGACCCCAATACAAAAGTTATCGCAGCCTATATCGAAGGCCTTAAGAACCCGGACCGCTTCGTAAAGCTGGCGAAGGAGATGTCGCCGCACAAGCCCATCATTATCTGGAAGGGTGGCAGATCCGAGATGGGCGCAAAGGCAGCGACCTCGCATACCGGATCGCTTGCCGGCAGCTACCAGGTCTTCCAGATGATGTGCAGGCAGACAGGCATCATATCTGCTTACGGAATGGAGGACATCATCGACCTTGCCGTGGCATTCAATTGCCCTGTTTTGCCGTCGGGCAATGAGATCGGCCTGCTCATCGAGGCAGGTGGAGGCGCCGTGGCTTCTGCCGATGCATGTGCCGGGGAAGGATTGAAAATTTCGCCATTTCCTCCTGACATACAACATAGGCTAACCGGATATCTCAAAGAAAAAGTCCCGCCTTCGAGCAACCGCAAAAATCCGGTAGATCTCGTCTGGGCGCCTATAAACGATTCACCGAAGATATTTGCTGAATGCCTGGAAATTATCATGCCTGTAGTGGACGCCTGCCTGGTGATCACCTATGCCTTTCTGCAGGACGAATGGTTTCGCTCCCGGATAGTGGAACTCCGCGAACGCCTCGGGAAGCCCATTGTGCTCATACCCGGCAATCCACCCGACCAGATGTCGGGCATGGAGCTTGCCGCCAGGGATGGCATCCCATCATACATCATGCCCGAGAACGCCATAAGATGCATCGGCGCAATGGTGAGAAGGGCACGGTATTTGAAGAACAGGAAATAGCAGGCACGTAGTTGAGAGCTCACTTATACCGTGTCATTGCGAACGGAGTGAAGCAATCCCCTGATCGAAGGACCTTGCTTAGAGTCCAGAGATTGCTTTATCACTGCGTTCCTTGCAATGACGTGAAATTACCTGCACTGACAATTGATTGACAACTATTTCTCGAATTGGCAAAATCAACAGAATAATAAGGAGGTTAGTATGGACGGTTTGACAGCAATGTGGATAGTCATCTATGTGCTGGTACCTGTGCTGGTGATATACCTCTGCCAGCGGTATCCCATCCTGGATAAGATAAGCGCCGTCATGCTCTGCTATGCCGTAGGCATCGTTGCAGGCAACATGGGCTTCCTTACAGGCGGGCGCGTCAACATTGTTCCCCAGGGCTTCTCCGGAGTGCAGGAATATTTCTTCGTCATCACCATAGCGCTGGCGCTGCCCCTTATCTTCTTTTCCATCGACATCCGTCGGTGGTTCGGGGTCGCCGGCAAGGCCGTGCTATCCTTTGGTCTGGAGATCGTCGCCGTTGTCATCGCGGCCGCAACGGGATACCTCATATTCAGGGATATGGTGGGAGGAGAGACCTGGAAGGTGGCGGGCATGCTTATAGGAGTCTATACCGGCGGCACGGTCAACCTGGGCGCCATCGGCACGGCGCTTGATACAGACAAGACCGTACTGGCGGCTACGCAGATATCGGATGTAGTGGTGAGCCTGGTGTACCTGCTACTCGTGCTCACCGTGTTGCAGCGTATACTGCTTAAGTTTCTGCCTGCATTCAAGCGGGCTGCCGCTGCCGGAAGCGAGGAGGAAATACAGGACTATAACTCTTATGCCGGTTTTTTCAACCGTGGCCACCTGTTGCCGCTGGCCGGCGCACTGGCTCTTTCCATCGTAATACTTGCCGTGGGAGTAGGACTGACTTTCATTTTCCCCAAAGATACCGCGCTGGTAGTGGCGGTCCTGGCAGTCAGCACGCTTGGCATCGCGTTTTCCTTTGTACCGCGGATAAGGAAAATTCCCATGACTTACCAGCTCGGACAGTACTTCATCCTTATATTCTGTCTGGTGGTAAGTTCCATGTCAGACCTCAGCAGGCTTTTCGGCACTACGCTGCCGCTTCTGGCTATGGTAGGATGGGCAGTGTTCATCTCCCTGGGCATACATATCTTCCTCGCCTGGATTTTCAAGATAGATGCGGATACCGTGGTCATCACGTCGGTGGCGGGGATATACTCTCCGCCGTTCGTGCCCATGGTTGCACGGGTGCTGAAAAACAGGGATATTGTCGCCTCCGGTGTGGTCACCGGGATCATCGGGTGGGTCGTCGGCACGTACCTGGGCATAGCCGTGGCCTACATCCTCCGCGGGTTATAATCCATAAAGACATTCGCACAAGTGCGGTTTTCCCAGCCGCGGCATGAGGGATTAATGGAGAAATGGAGGCAACATGGGTAGAATCGAGTTTCCTCAAAAAGGCCTACCTGCCGGAGAGCTAAAAGAAGCGCTGCAGGTTCTGAAGGCGAATGATATGGACTGGCGAAATGCGCGCGCCTTCAGCATGGTCTTCAGGGCGGGCGAAGACGTATCTGAGTTGGTCGAAGCTGCCCTGGGCATGTATGTTTTCGAGAATGGGCTCAGCCCCTTTGCCTTTCCCAGCCTGCTGCGCATGGAGACGGAGGTCGTCGCCATGACCGCCGACCTGCTCAATGGGGGAGAAGGGGCGGTGGGGAACATGACCTCGGGCGGTACCGAGAGCATCACAATGGCGGTCAAGGCTGCCAGGGATTATGCCCGGGATAAGAGGCCTGGGGTAAAGGAACCGGAACTGGTCATGCCGCGCTCGGCGCACCCCGCCTTCAATAAGGCGGCACATTACCTCGGGCTTAAGGCGGTCGTCACGCCGACGAGCGAATCTTCGGAGGTAGATTTAAAGGCCTACCGCAAGGCATTTACTGAAAACACCGTCTTTGCTGTTGGCTCGGCCTTCTCCTATCCACACGGCATCATCGACCCGATAGCAGAAATGGCTGCCATCGCCGCAGAAAAGAGTATATGGTTCCACGTGGATTCCTGCGTGGGAGGCTTTATCCTGCCCTTCCTGGAAAATCTGGGGCAGCAGATACAGCCTTTCGATTTCCGGGTGAAAGGCGTCATGTCCATGTCAGCCGATATCCACAAATACGGCTATGTTTCTAAGGGGGCCTCGGTGGTGATTTACAGGGACGCGGGACTGAGAAAATACCAGCTCTTCGCCTACGCGGACTGGCCCGGCGGTGTCTATGCCACGCCCTGTATTTCGGGTGCGCGCCCGGGCGGGCCCATAGCAGCCAGCTGGGCGATGATGAGGTATTTAGGCTGGGAAGGCTATATGCGACTGGCTAAAGATGCCATGGAGGCGACGGGCATGCTTATAGAAGGCATAAAGCGCATACCGGGCCTGTACATAATCGGCAATCCGCCGGCAACGACTTTTGCCGTCGGCAGCGGGTCGCTTAATATTTACGCGCTGGGTGAGAAGATGAAGCTGCGGGGCTGGCATGTCGACAGTCAGCACCTGCCGCCCTGCCTGCATTTTACCGTATCGCCAATGCATCTCAGGGTTGTACAACCATTCCTCGCGGACCTGCGTGGCGCGGCGGTGGAAGTATCTATGATGAAGCCGGAGGACATTTCCGGTGATGCCGCCGTATACGGGATGATCGGCTCAATGCCTGACCGTGCGCAGGCTAAAGAGTTTGCTGTACAGTATATAAATGACCTTTACCGTGCCGGGTAGGTTTTGCCTTTGCCTGCTGAAGGGATAAAGATCGTACTGCTGGCGCTGGCGCTTGTCCTCGCCCATTCGGTGGCAACCACGCTCGGCTTCGGCGCTACTATCATCGCCCTGGCGCTGGGCCTGTTCCTCTTCCCTCTGCAGATGCTGCTGCCGGTTTTGGTGACAATCGGTATATTGCAGAGCACCTGGCTGGCTGCCATGTGGATTGGCGGCCAGGCAAATGTTCAATCGCTGGAGCTGGCAGCGCTGGTGCTGCCCGGGTTTATCGAGGGGGTGGCCATTGGAAGCTTGATAAAGGTAAGGGCGACGGCTTTCAAAACGATGACCTGAGCGGTGCTATTCATCGTGGGGTTGGTGCAATTGCTGCGGGCGTTGCAGGGGATGTTAAACTGAGACTGGAGGGAGTCATATGAGAGAAATAACCAATGCCGGACCGCTGTTGGATAAGCAGGGCAACCTCACCGCGTATGGCTGGGCACGCCAGCCTTTATTAGATACTAACCTGAAAAACGTGCGGATTTATCCCCTGAGGTTCCTGCAACCGCTTCGCATCAAGCGCTGGCAGTATTACGGCATCACCAGTCCGACCCATTTCTTTTCCTTCACGCTGAGCCATATCGGCTATATATCTTCCATCTTTGCCTATTTGCTGGAATTCGCCACCGGTAAATACCACGAGGAAACGCTGGCCGTTCCCTTTGGCAGCGGTGTGGTACTCCCGCGCAACAGCACCGGCGGTGACTGCCATTATACGAAAGGTGATCTGCACCTCGATTTCTATGTAAAAAGCGATAACCTGCGCGTGCTGGATATCAATTGGCCCGGCTTCAACGGAGCAGGTCTGAAAGCAAATGTCAGGATTACCAAAAAAGAAGGGCACGAATCGGTGGTCAACGTATTCCCCTATGAAAACAGGCGTTTTTTCTACACGCGCAAGGTGAATTGTATGCCTGCGGAGGGCGCTATCGAATACGGGCAGACATACGGGTTGAAGCCTGAGAATTGTCTTTGCACGCTGGATTGGGGGGCGGGCGTCTGGCCTTACCGCTCGTTCTGGATATGGGGCAGCCTGTCTCAATTCCTGCCGGACGGCAGAACTCTCGGCCTGAACCTGGGCGGTGGCATCGGCAATAATGCTGAGGTTACCGATAACGCCATCATATTGAATGGCAAAGTCCACAAGCTGGGCTTGGTCGATTTCAAATATGACACCACAGATTTCAAAAAACCGTGGCAGATGACCACAGCGGACGGGCGACTGTCGCTGGAATTCAAACCATTCTTCGAGCGGGAGGCGAAAACAGATTTCAAAATCCTTTCAAGCGAAGTGCACCAGATGTTCGACCGCTACAGCGGCGTACTGGTAACTGACGAAGGTGAGAAGATCGAGATAAGCGATTTAATCGGCTGGGCCGAAGAGCATCACGCGAAGTGGTAAGGTTAGCCTTGTAACAAAGCTACAAACTCAGCAACTGTTAAGCCAGCATTGCGGATGAGGCCTCTGAGTGTACCGCGGCGGATTTCCTTGTGATCTGGGATAGAAAGGATTGCCGGGTTGCCTGCTTTGGTCAGAATGATATGGCTTCCTTGTTGCCGTTCTGGTTTCCAACCAGCTTTTTTAAAAACTTCAATAGCTTCTTTACCTGAAACAACAGGCAGTGGCGGCACTAAACGGCTACCCCTGTTGGCAACTCCACTTCGCGGGTCTCAATGACAAGAGGCAATCCGTCTTCAGCCCTCGCCTTGAGTATCTGCCGTATTTCTTCCATTACTATCTCGGGCGTTTCCTTAGGTGCGTATTTGCCTTTATCCCTGAGGAGTTCAATAACCAGTAGGATCGCCCCTTTAATATTGGTTAAAGATTCGTCTATCGTGTTTCCCTGACTATGGCAGCCTATCAAAGCCGGGCAATGAATGGAATAGCCTCCGTCCGCCTCCGGTTCTAAAATTACCGTGTACTTAAGTCCCGTATGTTTACTCATTTTTACCTGTTAGTTATTAATATATTCATTATAATTTACTTATCCCAATTATACAGCATTTTTGCACTTGCTTCTTATAACGGTGGGTACACTTAAATAGGGTAAGGTTATATTCAACAAGTACTAAGATACTTTTTATCAGATAGTCTAGTGGAGTGTCTCTAACACTTCGTTAGCTCGCTTAACCTTAGAAAGAATATTTTGTACAGAAGCTGTCCAAATGAAAGGTTTTGGTGCGGCATTACTGTCATCAAGATACTCCATAATAGCCGAGATTAGGTCGGGGACGCTTTTAAAGACACCGCGGCGTATCCGTTTTTCAGTTATTTTACGAAACCAGCACTCTACCAGATTCAGCCATGATGCTGAGGTAGGAGTGAAATGCATATGAAAGCGCGGATGCTTAGCCAGCCAGGCGGTGACCTCGGGGTGGCTATGTGTGCCGTAGTTTTCGACGATCATATGAATATCTAATCCATTACGAGTATGACGGTTGATAGTGCGCAGGAATCTCAGGAACTCCTGATGGCGATGACGTGGCAGGCATTGGCCAATTATTTTTCCGTCCAAAGTATTCAATGCAGCGAACAGAGTCGTGGTCCCATTGCGCTTATAGTCGTGAGTCATGGTTCCTGCTCGGCCTTGTTTCATCGGCAAACCAGGTTGGGTGCGATCGAGAGCTTGAATTTGACTTTTCTCATCCACGCTCAACACAAGGGCATGTTCTGGAGGATTAAGATACAGTCCGACTATGTCTTGGAGCTTCTCAACAAAATGTGGGTCGCGACTTAGCTTAAAAGTACGAAACCGGTGCGGCTTTAGTCCATGGGCTTTCCATATGCGCTGAACACTGGCCGGACTCAGCCCTACCGCTGCTGCCAGGCCTCTCGTGCTCCAATGCGTGGCATGGACTGGTTTCTCCCCAATCGTCCGTTCTACAACCTCGCGCACCTTAGTTTCCTCAATACGCCGCTTGCGCCCTGGTCGACTTCGGTCTTTGAGCAGGCCAGCCATTCCTGTTTCCTCATAGCGATCACGCCACCTGGTGATTGTTGGAGTAGTCGTGCCCAATTGCTGCATGATAACACCTGTGGGTACACTATCGGCGCTCAGCAATACAATGCGCGCCCTAAGAGCCACCTTTTGCGGTGTGTTTCGATTCCGTATCAATTGATCCAACTGCAGCCTGTCACGGTCACTTATAAATATTCGTTTACTGGTTCTCATGGCCACCAGTATATCATAACTAACGATATATAGGAAGCACTAGGCTAGCTATCTCCCTTCTCCTTCCCAAAACCCTCTTCCTTTAATTTGTCCATAAGCCTTGCGGCGCGTGGGAAGCCGATCTGTAGCTTGCGCTGCAGGTAAGAGGCGGAGATTTCTTTTGATTCAAGGGCAAGCTGGCGGGCTTTGTCCAGAAGCTCGTCCTCTGCGGGTTTTTTGCCTTCGAGTGATGCCTGCGCCATGTCCTCGAACTTGACCGCTGCGGTATCTGCCCGGCGCTGGTTGCCCCAGAAGTTGACCAGCCGCTCTATCTCGGAATCGGAGACCATGGTGCCCTGCAGGCGCTTGGGCTTGGATACATCCTGCGGCATATAGAGCATATCGCCGCGGCCCAGCAGCTTCTCGGCGCCGGCGGAATCGAGTATGGTGCGCGAGTCCACCTGCGAGATAAGAGCAAAGCTGATGCGGGTGGGGAAATTGGCCTTGATCAGGCCGGTGACAACGTCCACCGAAGGCCGCTGTGTGGCGACTATGAGATGGATGCCCGTAGCGCGGGCGAGCTGTGCCAGGCGGCAGAGCGTGCGTTCGACCTCGTCGAAGGCGGTCATCATGAGGTCGGCAAGCTCGTCTATGACGATAACGATATAGGGCATGCAGTCGGCCGGCTGGCGGTTTTTGTTGTATTCCTCGATATTGCGGGTCTTGGCTGCCGAAAACCTCCGGTAACGGATATCCATTTCCGCGTTGAGCCAGCGCAGTGCCATAATGGCTCTATCAGTATCCACCACCACGGGTGAAATGAGGTGCGGTATGGAGTTGTAGTTGACCAGCTCCACGCGTTTGGGATCGATCATGATGAATTTGACCGAATCGGGCGTGTTATTCATCATGAGGCAGCAATTGACGGAGTTAAGGCAAACGCTCTTGCCGCTGCCTGTGGCGCCGGCGATCAGCAGGTGCGGCATCTTTGCCAAATCGGCAACTACGGTCTCACCCCCGGCCCCCTTGCCCAAGGCTATGGCCAGCCTGGATTTGGCAAGCGTCTTCTGGAAAGCGGTGCTCTCCATGACGCCGCGCAGGCCTACAGAGCCGAAGGTAGTATTGGGCACTTCTATGCCGACTACAGATTTGCCGGGAACGGGTGCCTCTATCCTGATGCTGGGAGCGGCGAGCGCGAGGGCAAGGTCGTTGGCCAGAGAGTTGATGCGCTCCACTTTGATCCTGGTGCGGGCCACTTCCTCCTGCCTGACCACTGTGGTGCCGTCCCTGTCTTTTTCACGGATCTCTTTAAACTTGCGGTCCCAGCCGGGCTCGACGCCGAACTGGGTAACGGTAGGGCCGCGGTTGATCTCCACCACCTTCGCCTCCACACCGTAGCTGGCGAGCGCCTCCTCGATGGTCGCCTTGCGCTTATTGACCTCTTCGTCGGTAATGATGGCCTCGGCGATCTTATCCAGGATGTTTATGTTGGGCAGGTGCCAGCCGCCAACAGTAATGGTGGAGCGCAGCCTGTCCATGACGGCGGTGTCCGTTACGGTAGCAGACTCGGCGGATTGCTCCACGATAACTGGTTCCTCCTCTGACTCTTCTTCTTGAATTGGCAGTACCTTCTTTTTGGGCTGGGACTCCTTCATGACGTCCACGACCTCTCCAGCAAAGCTGGCGGTGCCCTTTGATGTGCGCTTAATGATATTCCAGAACCATTCGGGAGCGACAAGGATAATACCTGCAACGGTGATCCCCACAAGTATAAAAATACCCGCTATAAGCGAGTCGGTAACGATTTCCTTTCCTATAACGCCGCCGAGAGAAGCTTGCGAAAAAATGCCCGTTCCCGGTGTGAAGTAGGACAGCAGCCCCCACAAAGCTACGGCAAATGCGATTGCACCAAGCCAGTAGTTCCAGTGACGCATGAAAACGGAAGGACTGCTTAAGATGAGGATAAGCGAAACGAAAGCCAGTATGATGAAAATAATGCCCAACCCCGTGAAACGTAACAGGCTCAGCCAGGCATTATTGAGCGCCGAAGTTGTATCCTCGCCAAGCTGATTAAGCCAGGCAGCGATGGCAGGCCAGAAAGCTACGATCAGGCAGATAGCTATTACGAAAATAACAGCGAGTATAACGGGCGGTGAGAAAAGGAATTTGAAGAAAGACTTTCCGGCGCCGCCTTTTTTACTTTTCTTCTGTGACGACCCCTGTTTATTTCCCCTGCTTTTCTTAGCGGGCATAGCTTTATTCTACTATACCTCGATAGCAGTTGTAAGTATCATAGGGCGGCGCTTGGTCTGCTCGTAGAAAAACCTGCTCAGCGTGTCCTTTACCCTGCTGTGTATTGAGCTGTAATCCGTATGGTGCCCGCTCAGCGTGCTGGCGACCAGCTCCCTGCCCTGCTCAATGAGGCTGCCGTCATTCTCCTGGTCCACGAAACCGCGCGACACTATATCCGGCCGTCCTACCAGGCGTCCCTCTTTCTTATCGAGAGCGACGATGACCACCACGATGCCGTCGCGGGAGAGGAGCTTGCGGTCGCGCAGGATGACGTTCGCCATATTGCCCATGACCAGGCCATCGACATAGACGTTGCCATAGGGCAGCTTGCCGGTGATCCTGCCTCTTTCCCCGTCGATCTCAAGGATATTGCCGTTATCCATGACGAACACGTTGCTTTCAGGCATGCCCAGGTTTCTGGCCAGCCTGGAGTGGACGACCAGGTGGCGGTACTCGCCGTGGATGGGGGCAAAAAACTTTGGCTTGACCAGGTTGATGAGCATCTTGAGCTCCTCCTGGCTGCCGTGACCGTGCACGTGGACGTTGGAGCGGTCGCCGTAGATGACATTGGCGCCCTGTCTTAAGAGGTTGTCTATGGTGCGGTTGATCAGGCTCTCGTTGCCCGGGATGGGAGTGGCCGAGATAACGACTGTATCACCCGGAATGATGCGTATCTCGCTGTGATAGCGGTTGGCAATTCGCACCAGTGCCGAGGTCGGCTCCCCCTGGCTGCCCGTAGCGATAAGCACGGTTTCCCTGTGGCTGTGCTTGCGCAGGTCCTCAATATTACATAATACACCTGGCGGGGCATTCAGGTAGCCCTGATCCATGGCGAGCTTGACGGTATCGCGCATGCTGCGACCGACGATGAAAACGCGACGCTTGTGCCGGACAGCAGCATCAACGACCATCTGGACGCGCGACACCAGGGATGAGAAGGTGGCGACGATGACACGCCCCGGTGCCTCCCCGATGATGCGGTCGAGCGTCTCTCCCACGATTTTCTCCGAGGGAGTATAACCTGGTAGCTCGGCGTAGGTGGAATCCGCCATGAGGAGCAGCACACCCTCGTTCCCGAGCTTAGCCAGCTTGGAAAGGTCGGTGGCACGGCCGTCGACGGGTGTGTAGTCTATCTTGAAGTCGCCGCTGTTTACCACGATTCCCAGCGGTGTGTAGATAACCAGGCCGACGGCATCGGGGATGCTGTGGCACACGGCGAAAGGCTCAACCTTAAAATTGCCCATCTGGAATTTGATCCCGGGCTGTATCAGCTTCAGCTTTGCCTTGATAAGAGAACGGTGCTCCTTGAGTTTTACGCTGATCAATCCCTGGGTGAACTTGGTGGCGTAGATGGGCAGGTCGAGCTGGGGCAGTACGTAGGGAAGCGCGCCGATGTGGTCCTCGTGGCCGTGGGTGATGACTATACCGCGCAGCTTATCCTTGCGCTCGAGCAGGTAATTGATATCGGGTATGAGAAGATCGACCCCCAGCATCTCATCCTCGGGAAACATCATGCCGGCATCGATGATGATGATATCATCGGCGTACTCGATGGCCATCATGTTCTTGCCGATTTCCCCGAGGCCGCCGAGGGGGATGATCCTGAGTTTTTGCCTGGTCATATCGTATTAGAAAAGGTTAAGTTGGGCGGGCTTTTCTTTCTCTTCAATTACTTTGTCGGCTTCTGCCAGGACGCCCGGCAGCTTGAGTATGTCAGTCTCGATCACCTTGCGCAGGCTGCCCTGGTGCAGAGCCGCCGCGGGGTGGTACATGGCAAAGTAAATCGTGCCGCCGATGCGCCTGGCCCTGCCGTGGACCTTGCTGATGCTGTCGCCGGGGAAATATTTCGCCATGGAATAGCGCCCGAGTGTCACGATGACCTTCGGTTTAATCAGTTCAAGCTGGTTTTCCAGCCATTTGCCGCATGCTTGGATTTCACCGGGAAGCGGGTCACGGTTATCGGGCGGGCGGCACTTGATCACGTTGGCGATATAGACCTGGTTGCGCTTGAGCCCGATCATACCGATGAGCTGGTCGAGGTACTGGCCTGCGGGACCGACAAAAGGACGGCCAGACTGGTCTTCATAAAAACCGGGAGCTTCGCCTATGAATAAGAGCCTTGCGTCTTCTGGCCCTTCACCGGGGACTACCCTGGTTCGGTGCCTGGCTAATTCACAATTCTTGCAGCTTTCTATTTCCGCGATGAGTTCATTGAGCGCTGACATCTAAAGGCAATCATAACACAGGTTAGGGCAATTATCAATTCATTTCACTATGAAAATGTAGCTGGCAGCCAGCATGATGAGGAGTATAGAGCAGACTATTATAGGATTGCGCTCCTTTGTGGCGACGAAATGCGCAAACGAAGCTATGATTATGGTTACGGGCATGAGCAGTATTAATATGAGCCCTGCCGTGATAAAGGCAGCAGGGTTAAGCTGCGCTATTTCGGAGGGCAGGGTGGATATGGGCGTCAGGCCTGCCATGGGCGAGCCGCCTTTGATATTAAACATGATCAGCCCGGCCAGGATCGTCACGATGCTGATGACCATACATATGCGGAGCAGGATGCTGACCCGCCTGTTGAGGGCCTGTAGCTCGCGGTGCAATTTGTCTTCCTGAGTATGCATCTATTTATTTCCTGTCATGAAGAATGCCTTGGCGATCATGAGGATCGAAGTCAGGATGAGGAACACGATGAATATGCGTATTAACAGAGCACCTCTGGTACGGTGGGCAAAGGTGGCGCCCAACCTGGCGCCCACATAGACGCTCACTACCAGCGGCGCCACGACGTATGGATGGATGAAACCGTTGTGCGCATAGATGAGCGACCCGGTCATGGTGGTGATGCAGAGCAAGAGGCTGCTGGTGGCGATGGTGGCCTTGATCGGCATTTTCATTACACCGCTCATCACGGGCACATTGATGAGGCCGCCGCCCACGCCGAGCAGGCTCGAGATGACGCCCCCAAAAAAGCCTGCGACCATGCCGGTGAGCGGACGGTGAACCTGGTAGATGACGTCCTCGTTGACCGCCGGATCATGATAGCAGCCGTCCAGCCAGGCGTGGGATGCATGTTTTTTTTCTTTTATTGTTTTGGGTCTATCACCTGAGGCAGATGCGTTTTTTTTACGCTGCTTTTTGGGGATGAGAGTATAGGCGACATAAATCATGACGAGGCCGAAAATGACGCTGAGCGCCGGTGAAGCAAGGTTGGCCGCGAGTATGCCTCCGACGATCGCGCCAGGGACGAGTGTGGTTGCCAGAAGCAGGCCGAGCTTGATATTGGTCATATGCTCGCGGATGTAAACGCTGGTAGCAGTGCAGGCGTTTATGACAATGGAGATAAGGCTGCTGCCGATGGCGACCTGCATAGGCAACCCTATAGCGAGTGTCAGTATGGGAACTATGAAGACACCACCTCCGATTCCCAGCATGGCACCGAAGAAACCCGCGAAGAGGCCGGTGCCAGCTAAAGCCCAGATATTGATGTCTATCATGAATGTGGTTCACAGGATAACACCGCTACAGCGCAGGGTCAACGGCCACTTTATATTTAGTAATATTGTAGGGGCGGGTTTTGAGAGCCCGTCTCAATAGTTTAAAAGAGGCAGAGCTAATAGGCCAGTTCTGGTTAC
>CAYLRS010000010.1:12882-15078 GCA_964385895.1 uncultured Dehalococcoidales bacterium | reverse complement strand
TTAGGTATGTCGCGGAACGGGCTCTTTTCCGTGATAGAGATGCCAACTGCCAGGCAGAAGCCTGTGTTTTTAGGTACCAATTTCATGCGCATGGCGGCAGCGCCGGCCGACCAGAAGACGCCATAGTCAATGCCCATGTTCCGTGCCGTAGACATTATTGTCTCAATGGCATAAGAAATATTATTGGCCCGGAACAGGCAGAGCGGGCCGGTATAGGCGATGCCCGCTTCACGCGTTAGCTTGGGCACCTGCCTCTGATATTCGCAGGTCAGCTTCCCGCACATATTGCAGTTTATATCCGCGGGATCGGTCAGGCAGCGGATCGAGGTAACGACGAGAACTGCATCTGCATCCCGCAGCATCATAGCGTCCCTCTTGAAGAAGTCCCACTTCTCATTTTCCCCTGCCATCTCCTCTATAGCCTGGCACAGGTCTTCTATGTGGCACTCATCATCCAGTATCTGAACTGTACATTCGCCGACCCCGCCAACCCTGGGCGAGGTAGTGGCGCTTGCCAGCAGGAGACGCGCCGCTATTCTGGCAGCTTCCTTGCGGTCTTCCTCGTACTGCTTGATACTTCTTTCTACGCTCATCCAACACCTCCAATATATATTACTAGATAGCTAACCCGTGTTTTTTAGCTATTTCAGGATAAGCAGCATAGGCCGGCTTTAACAGCGGTAACAGCTTGAGGACTTTAGGCAGGGGCCCCTTGGCCTTCAAGAGCCCTTTAGCCAGTCCTACGGGCATGGTAACCTGCTGCAGCCAGAACTGGTGGCAGGTATCGCCGCTGAGCCACATCTCGATGGTTGGCTTCAAATCGGCCGGGCCACAGATCACCTTTCCTTCCCGGGTCAGCCAGATAAAGCCATCGGGGTGATCTATGGTGAATTTGAGGACGATATCGGATTCTATGAATTTTGGTCCCGCTTCGGGATCCTTGACCAAGGTCTCAAAAAGATGGCCCAGGACCTCATACATCTTTTCCGTAGTTTCAAATACAGCCATTTAACCTCCTCCTTGAATTTAATTTATTATTAAGCTGTTGAGAGCTTATCTTTGTTGTCTTGTGCGCAGAAAATTATTAGCTGAGAGTAAGCTGGCTGGTAGAGTATGACAGAAAATAATATTCATGGATCTGCGGATGTCTAAGGTTATGGGCATATTACACCAATCCACAGATTTATTACAAGAGGATGGGGAATGGGCCAAGCATAAAAATTATTGGAGGTTCCAGTTTCCCAGGGTTTCAATAGCGCTTTTGTTGCATGAAGTCCATGGCTGATCCGGCTTCGGCTATGATCCTGTCCACCAGTTCCTGCACGCCGGGGAGATCGTTTATACCCCCGCAGTCCTGTCCCGCAAACAGGATACCCTCATTTAAATCACCCTCATTAATGGCCTTTAAATGTCTCCTCATGCCAACCGCCTGGCGCGCCTGCGCCCATATCGGGGAACCTTCCTCGGCCCTCCACATCTGCAAGCTCAGCCCGATGAATTGCCAGTAGGAGAGTTTCAATAGTTTTCTTATATCACGCGCACCCATGACTGCCTCGGAAAGCGGGAAACCACCCTTTATCATTTTTTCCGCCGCCCTGGTCTTCAGCACGCGCCCGGGCATGCCATCGAAAGCGTTACTGTACAGCGTGTCCTGCTCTGTGGCTTTCAAGCAGAGTTGCTTGAAGCTATCATGCACTATGCTTTCTTTGGTCAACGCGAACCTTGTTCCCATTGATATGCCTGCTGCTCCCAAAGCTAAGGCAGCTGCCAGCCCGCGGCCGTTATAAAACCCGCCGGCGGCGATCAATGGGATCCTGACCTGATCTGCTATCATGGGTATCAATATAAGTGAAGTGGCGGCGGTACCGTGTCCGGCAGCCTCGTGGCCGGTCACAATTATCGCATCGCAGCCAAGCTGCTCGGCCTTGACCGCGTGCCTGACCATGGCGGTAGTGCCTATCACCTTACCACCGTAGCGGTGGACCTGGTCGATAAACCACGGCTTGCCCAGCGCATAGTTGATAATCGGTACTTTCTCATCAATCGCCACCTCCACGTTGTCTTTGGCACCGGGTATAACCAGAGCCTGGTTGATACCGAAGGGTTTGTCAGTGAGCCGCCTTATCTCGCGAATATTCTGCCTGGTCTCATCAGGCGCGAAGCGGGCTGTAGCCAGCATCCCTAATCCGCCTGCAT
>CAYLRS010000010.1:0-12782 GCA_964385895.1 uncultured Dehalococcoidales bacterium | reverse complement strand
CTGGTCTCATCAGGCGCGAAGCGGGCTGTAGCCAGCATCCCTAATCCGCCTGCATGGCATACTGCGGCCACCAGACCTGGCTCAGTTATCCAGTTCATCCCGGCAAGCATGATCGGATGCTTGATACCAAATAGTTCCGTCATTCTGGTCCTGAACATTTTTACTCCCCAGCAATCGTGGGATTAAACGGATTACTATTCCCTTTTATAAGAGTGCCAGACATGGGCTGTTCCCTTAGCTGCGAGAAAATTGATAGTTGTTGAAGCCGTTTGTCCTCACACGGCTCATTCTTGAGCTTTTTCAAAAAGACGCCTGTATTGAATTTCAGAACCTCTTAATTCTTCTTTGTATTCCGTTTCTAATGATCTTAATTGATTGACTTGCTTACGCAGGACCTTCAGTTCATCGATAAGCTGCTTTTTCGTCCTATTTTAGTCTTTCACCATGATTGCCTACTATGCCGGTTTCAATTTAGTATTAATTGGGTTGGTTTGTCAATAATTTGTGCATGTTAGTGCGGAATGTAGTTAAAATATAGGGAAAAGAAGCATAGGAAATGACCATTAACCTGACCTTCTTAGTCCTCTTTGTGCCAGGATTATTAACCATGTGGGTCGGCACTCTATTCTCTTTCTCATGGAATAGATGTCTCACTAGAGACAGTGTCTGGATTTCGTTCCTGGTCTGTCTGGTGCTATCCCTTCTGCTCTCAGGGGTTCTGACACTGATAATGGATACTATGGGACTGATATGGGAAACACAGATATGAAATAGCTCAACCTCCTGTAAAAATGCGCTCAGTATACTGAGCAGTCTTAATTTTAAATATGCCATGCCCGGTTTAACGCAGGAAAGTACCAGTGGGAAAAGGAATACAATTAGTAGCAGCTTTATTTTAATATGCATGTTCTCCCAGATTATACACGGTAAGCAGCATCCTTTTCATAAAAATAGATGCAGCCAGCTTCTGAAACTAGCTGATTTCACTCGCAAATTCACAACTTGGGTAAGGACTGTTTAAATTGACTGCCCGGGTCGTAATACCCGTTCAATCCTCTTTCCAAAAACCAGTATTACGAGCAGCGATGCCACGAGATTAACCGCTATGGATAAAGTTATCGCGGGATAGCTGATGCTCTTCCAGACAGTAACAATGTTATTCGTGGTGGAGGAAGTGAGGCCTGATAATGGCGCAGATTCCGGGGATATCATCCCAATTGCGATGGCTATACTGATACACATTGCGACCATGCCGGATGAAAAAACGTAGCGTGAGATCTGCCCTAAAGTGGCAGCCACGCTTTTATTAAAGTGCTTTGCCAACCAGAAAGTGAGTGCGGCCATCATAGCATCACCTATGCCGGCGGACATCTCTACCAGCCATTTGCCTGTGAAGATAGACGCTGCAATCCCCTTTATAATGCCGGCGATTATGCCGATCGGCCAGGGCAGGAAAACGGCTGCCAGCGTGGCGGGTGCCGATCCTAAATTGGGGTTACCTAACGGCAGCGCTATATTGAATAGCGGCAAGAAAATAGCCAAAGTAAAAATTATTAATGAAGCAATAATCAGCCTTTTTCTATTCATATTAATTTCTCCTCTTAAGCTAAATCACAGTAGGCCATAATTGCAGGTACTTTTTACTGATGAATCCTTTACCGTCTGAACCCCTGAGGATATCGAGGCATTTATTGATATATTCCCTGGTGTCTCCGGGTTCAATGACATCGTCAATGAAGTGCCTTCCGGCGGCTTTCCAAGGTGCGCTCTGGTACTCCCATTGCTCGAGCAACTTATCTTTTTCCGCCTTAGGATCCGCAGCATTGTCAATCAATGGCTTGAAAACCACGTTTACGCCCGCCTGAGGCGACATGAAGCTGATATCCGCGGTGGGCCAGGCCACCAGGAAGTCGGAGCCACAGTTGGTACCAGCCATGTTGCCGTAAGCCATGCCGTAGCTCTTACGGATGACTATGGATATCTTGGGAACAGTGGCAAGGGCCAGCGCTTCGAACCAGACCATGATTCTCCCCGGCATCTTACTCTTTTCCGCTTCAAGCCCTACAAAGAAACCCGGTGTGTCGTGCAGGAATATGAGAGGTATATTAAATGAGTCACATAGAACTATGAAGCTGGTGGCCTTCTCACAGGCGCCGGGGCCGCCGGCACCCGCGTTATACATGGGCTGGCTGGCAATAATGCCAACAACTCTCCCATTCATCCTGGCAAGGCAGGTGATCAACGAAGGATCGTAGTATGGCTTAAGAACGAAATATCTGCCGTCATCCACGATCGGCTTGATTATCCTGAACATGTCGTATGCCTTGTTAAGCGCGTCAGGCAGGATTTTCATGACCTCGTCTACCTTTCTGTCCGGCGGATCGCCCGTAGGGCGGAAAGGGGGTTCCTCGTCGCAATTGGAGGGCACATAACTCAGGAATTCACGGACAATCCTGAAGCAATCCCCTTCATTTTCTGCGAATGCATCAACCTGGCCGGTAACTTCGGCATGGAGTTGCCAGCCGCCAAGTTCCTCGTTGGTCACTTTCTCTCCGGTGGCTATCTCCAGAACCCTGGGGCCGGACACAGCCATGCAGCAGCCTTTCACCATTACAACGAAGTCCGCCTTAGCTGCCATCCAGGATGGGCCGCCGAAACAATCACCCATGATGGTGGCAATATAAGGAGATTTTCTCGGGTATTTGAGCCCATCTATGGGAAAAACCATGGAACTAAGCCCGTCAGAACCCATGATATCAGGGATCCGCGCTCCTCCCGCGTCACCGAGCGTGATGATAGGGATCCTTCTTTCAATGGCTATCTTAGTGGCCCTGTGCTCCTTTACAAATGCCCCTACTCTTCCTTCGGCACCCGCGCAGACCGTTTTATCGGCGGCTGTTACCAGCACGGTCCTACTGTCTATTTTCCCGAAGCCCACTATATTACCGTCAGCCGGTGCCTGTTCTTCCATGCCCGGCATATCGGACAAATCCAATATACCAACCTCCATGAACGTGCCTGGATCGAGCAGTTTTTCGACTCTCTCCCTGGCAGTCAGGCGGCCTAAATTATGCTGTTTGGCAATTTTCTCAGGGCCACCCATCTTTAACGCTTTTTCCCTGCGCCTTTTCAGTTCTTCGAGGCCGGACTGCATATTCATGAGAGTACCTCCAGGTTGGTTTTTAAAATGTTCGAGATAAAGCTTTCAGGATGCGAAAATTGTGTACGTAATGCACCAATTATATCAAGCAGGGTAAAGGTTG
Organism: uncultured Dehalococcoidales bacterium; assembly: GCA_964385895.1. Classification (GTDB taxonomy): domain Bacteria; phylum Chloroflexota; class Dehalococcoidia; order GIF9; family UBA5629; genus CAYLRS01. Next base: position 9,519 of record CAYLRS010000010.1, on the reverse strand, counting down.
TAATGATATCGATATAACCAGTATTGATTAAATTGGTTTTTCATGCCAAAATAGAGCCTGCCTGAAAGTTAAATGGCAGGTAATTGTTTTTTGTTCAGCCTAATAAGATTTCATTAAGAGCCCGCTTGGGCACGCGGTGGACGCCCTCATCGTCCCGCCAGTATCTCACGTCGCCGCCCTTGTCCAGCGGTTCTATGACCACCTTTTCCTTCGGTTTGCCCAGTGCGATGACCAGCAGGATCTCGAATCTCGGGCTAATGCGCAGTGCTTCAGCAAGCTCTTTCTTGCGTATTGTGGCGATCATACATCCGCCGAGCCCTTTTTCTGTTGCGCCGAGCAGTATGCTCTGGGCTGCGATGCCGTGGTCGCACCCGAAAGACCTGCTTATTTCTGTATCTCCCAGCATAATTATATAAGCTGACGGCCGTTCACCCTCTTGTGGCCCCGGCCAATCTTTAAGATAAGCCGCCCAGCCGATGTTGGCGAAAATAAGGGCATTCTTCCGGGGATCATTCGAAAGCATATATTTCAGTGGCTGAAGGTTCATTGCTGAAGCGGAAAGCCTGGCCATGTCGACAAGTTCACGAAGCGTCTCAATCTGGATTTTTATGTCCTCGTAAAAGCGGCGGTAACTACGGTTTTTAAGTACGAGTTTCTTTATGGTCATCTTTCTAATACCTCCTGCTGAGCTCCCTGTGTTTTAAGTAATCCAAAGGGCAGCAATAGTAATGGTCTATCGCGATTGGCGGCATGAAAAGTTCGGCTTATAGATCAAGCGTGCTTGAGGGCTACTCCTTCCAGCACATTGGCGACATCCTCGCACATGTCGGTGGCGCTTTCCATATGTTCGTATATTTCACGCCATTTGATTATCTCAGCAATCTCTGTGGCATCTTCGAATAGTTCCGTAAGTGCCGAGCGGTAAATTCTGTCAGCTACATTCTCAAGCCGGTTTATCTCCACGCAGCTGCTGAGTATTTTTTCGAGGTTGGAGGTATGTTTTCTCAGGTTGGGCATGGCCCGTTCAACTTCACCGGTAATCTGAACAATGATATCGGCAAGCTCCTTTGCCCGCCGGCCCGGGGACTTGACTTTGTAGAGCAACATTGTGTCCGCTGTGGCATGGATGAGATCCGTAACATCGTCCAGGGAATGCGCCAGAGTCCCTATATCTTCCCTGTCGAACGGGGTAATGAAGGAGCGGTTTAGCTGGAACATGATTTCATGCGTTATAGTATCTCCCTGGTGCTCGATCCTGGTTAATTCTTCCACTTTCTGATCGATGGATTCCCAATTGGAAATCAAATCCTTCAAGCACTCTGCTGCCCTGACCATATTCTGGGCGCTTACCTCGAAGAGGTCAAAAAATTTATCGTCATGGGGCATTATGCTGAACTTAAACATACGGAAATTATACCAGAATCGCGTCAGTGCGGCTTGCTCTGGGTCTCCTGATATTTCTCAGGATACATTTTTTGCTAATTGACATACTACGGGGTGGCAGCTATCCTAAGGATACTTAAAATTGGGAGGTATGTAGATTATGTCTGAGGTTTTCTGGATGTCCGCAGTTGAACTCATAGAAGCTTACAAAAAGAAAAAGTTATCCCCGGTAGAGGTTGTGAAGGCACTGAAGGATAGAATCGCAAAGATAAACCCCAAGCTGAATGCCTTCGTTACGCTGGTGTTTGATACGGCGCTATCAGCGGCACAGGAATCGGGGAAAGCCTACCAGAAAGGCAAACCGAGAGCTCTGGAAGGGGTGCCGGTCGCAATCAAGGACAATACGTTCACCAGGGGGATCAGGACGACCGATGGCTCCAGGCTATATGAAAATTTCGTGCCGGATAAAGACGCCGTGCTGGTAGAGAGGTTGAAGAACGCCGGAGCCATAATTTTGGGCAAAACTAATCTACCCGAGTTTGGATTGGTCGGCATAACTGACAATGTAGTATTCGGTAAGACAGTTAATCCCTGGAATCTGAGCAGGACCTCCGGCGGCTCCAGTGGCGGATCGGCGGCTGCCGTTGCTGCCGGACTATGTCCTATTGCACAGGGCAACGATGGAGGTGGATCCATAAGGATACCTTCCAGTTTGTGCGGTGTGTTCGGGCTGAAGCCAACTTATGGCAGGGTTCCGAATTACCCGCATTTGCCCGGCTGGGAAACACTCAACCACGAAGGACCCATCACACGGACGGTGGAGGATGCTGCGATCATGCTGGACGTAATGGCCGGCCCTTCACCGTATGACCAGTATTCACTGCCGGAGTACCCGGGAAAATTCCTGAAGGACATGAAAGGCGATGTGAAAGGCATCAGAATTGCCTATGCATGCGACCTGGGAGGCGGTTTCCCCGTTGACAGCCAGGTAATTGCACTCACCAGGAAAGCTGCTTTCAGCTTCAAGGAACTGGGCTGCCAGGTGGAGGAAATTAGCCCCAAATGGATAAACATGGAAGCCGATTTCCTCACGACCATACTCTCTGAAACATATGCCGCTACTGAAAGTGAGTTCGATAAATATAAGGGCATGGCTTACCCGCTTTACCTGCCCTTCCTCGAGGTTGCTACAGCTTTCACTAACAGGGATGTTATCAAGGTGCAGTTCGACCGCTACAAGCTGGTGGAACAGGTAAGCACGACCTTCGAAAAATACGACCTGCTGATGACTCCTGCTACAGCAGTCGCGGCCTTTGAGGCTGGTGATATGGGTCCCCTGGGCCCCGAGAAAATCGACGGCAAGGATGGAGGTCCCAGCTCATGGGCGTGCTTCACCTATCCCTTCAATTTCACCGGTCAACCCGCAGCGTCAGTCCCGTGCGGGTTCAACTCAGAGGGACTGCCTGTGGGCTTGCAAATCGTCGGCAGACGCTTGCAGGAGGCGCTTGTGCTGCGCGCAGCGGCAGCATTTGAGAAAGCTCACCCGTGGAGTGACAAGAAACCGCAATTATTGGAACTTTAATCGAGAAGGCGCGAAAGAGGCATGATGCCGTCGCCTACTATGAGATAGTTTACAGGGCGCTGGGCCATGACGCTAAGTTTGTTAAACAGGTGTATTCCAGCAGAAAGAAAAAATAAGCCAATTAAATATGGAATTCACGCTTGGAATTGACCTCGGCACAACCGGGGTAAAAGTCCTCCTTGTTTCCGAAAAAGGCGAGGTTGCCGCGTTTTCCAGCGCGGCATATCCCCTCTTCACGCCGGAACCCAATTGGGCGGAGCAGGACCCCGGCCAGTGGTGGCAGGCTACCGTTTCCGCGGTAAATACGTGCCTGGGAAAAGCACGGGTTTCAACGGGGAATAAAATTGAAGTAGCAGCCATCGGGCTGTCGGGACAGATGCACGGCTCTGTTTTTCTCGATGGGCGAGGACAGATATTGAGGCCGGCCATACTGTGGTGCGACCAGAGGACGGAGGAGCAGTGCCGGCAGATTACTGATATCATCGGCTTCAACAGGTTAATTGAGTTGACCTCCAACCGGGCGCTGGCAGGTTTCACCGCGCCCAAGATATTGTGGCTGAAGCAAAATGAGCCGGATGTATATGCGAGGGTCAGCAAAATACTGCTTCCAAAGGATTACATAAGATACATGATGACCGGTACGTATGCCACAGAAGTATCCGATGCCTCGGGGACACTGCTTTTTAATGTAAGGCAGCGAAAGTGGTCGGGGGAAATGCTTGAGGCTTTAGAAATACCCCATGACTGGCTCCCTGAATGTTTTGAGTCCCCGGTGGTGAGCGGTTACCTCAGCGATAAATCTTCAGGCGTTTTGGGCTTGCCCGCGGGTACACCGGTTGTGGGTGGTGGGGGCGACCAGGCGGCAGGCGCTGTCGGCAATGGGATTATAAAAACAGGGATTGCATCATGTGTAATCGGTACCAGCGGGGTAATTTTCTGGCACTCGGATACGCCATCCTTTGACCCGCAGGGCAGGCTGCATTCGTTCTGCCACGCTGTTCCCGGTAAATGGCATTTAATGGGCGTGACCCTTGCTGCCGGCGGCTCGCTCCGCTGGTTCCGCGATAGCTTATGCCAGGATGTAAAGGATGAGGCCGCTAAAGCAGGCATAGACCCGTACATGATTATTGACCGCATGGCAGAAAAGGTCCCTGCAGGCTCTGAGGGCCTGGTATTTCTACCCTATCTGACTGGAGAGAGGACACCGCATGCCGATGCTAATGCCAGGGGAGCCTTCCTGGGGCTTTCCCTGAGGCACACCAGGTCACATATGGCAAGGGCGGTGATCGAGGGCATAACCATGAGCCTGAAGGACTGCATGGTACTCGGGAAAAATGTGGGATTGGATATGGCAAGAGTCTATTTTTCAGGAGGTGGCGCCAGGAGCGGTTTCTGGCAGCAGGTGGCGGCCGATATACTCGAAATCGAAGTGGCAAGGGCAACTGTTGACGAAGGCCCGGCTTACGGGGCCGCCATCCTGGCAGGAGTTGGTGCCGGTTTCCACGAGTCAGTGGAACAGGCCTGCGGCAGCATAATTAAGACGAGGGATGTAAGGTCACCGGAGTCGACTAGATCTGAAGTATATAAACGCCTTTATAATATCTATAGTGCACTTTACGGTGAATTAAAAGAGTTTTTCGACCGTGATGCTGATTTCATCACCGATATTTCGCGTTCATAAGTTTATTTAAATCGGGAGAAGGCAAGATGGAGATTTACCGCGACGCTTCACAACCAGTAGACGCCAGGGTAAACGATTTGCTCGCCAGAATGACTTTAGATGAAAAGGTTGGCCAGATCGGCTCGATCTGGGCGATGGAAGTCCTGGAAAACAGGAAATTTTCAGCAGAAAAAGCCAATAAACTGATGAAGAACGGGATTGGCGGGATAAGCCGGGCAGGCGTTGGCACAGCGCTGGAACCGGATGAAATAGCAGTATTTGTCAACGGCCTTCAAAAGTACCTGGTTGAAAATACCAGGTTAGGCATACCTACCATCGTCCATGAAGAGTGCCTTAATGGGTTCATGGCAAAGGGGGCAACCATTTTCCCGCAGATAATAGGCATGGCAAGCACATGGGATCCCGCGCTGGTTGAAAGGATGACACAGGTGATCAGGAGATATATGCTGGCGGTGGGTGTGCGCCAGGGACTCTCGCCGGTGCTCGACGTGGTGCGCGACCCGCGCTGGGGAAGAATCGAAGAGACGTACGGGGAAGACCCTTACCTCATAGCGCAGATGGGCGTAGCCTATGTCAGAGGGTTGCAGGGGGAAAATATAAGAAATGGCGTAATTGCTACGTTGAAGCATTTTGCCGGTTACGGCAAACCCGAGGGCGGCCTGAACCAGGCCCCCTCCGATATACCGCCACGGATGCTCAGGGAAGTTTATCTTTACCCGTTCGAGAAGGCCATCTGGGAAGCTGGAGCACTCTCAGTTATGAATGCCTACCAGGAGATAGATGGTATTCCCTGCGCGGCATCCGAGGAGCTCCTGACCAGGATTTTGCGGGATGAATGGGGATTCGATGGCATAGTTGTGTCCGACTACTATGCAGTTCTGATGTTGAACACCTTCCACCGCATAGCAGCCAATAAAACCGAGGCAGGCAAGCTGGCCCTGGCTGCAGGTATTGATATGGAGTTGCCGAAGGACGATTGCTATGCAGAGGGCTTGAAGAAACAGGTTGAGAAAGGCGCATTTCCAGTAGAATTAGTTGACCGGGCCGTAGCCAGGGTTCTAAAGATAAAATTCAGGCTCGGGCTTTTTGAAAGGCCGTACATTGACCCTCCTGATATAAAAAAAGTCTTTGATATCCCTGAGAGCCGCGCTCTTGCCCTCGAAGCCGCCCGCAAGTCAATTGTGCTTTTGAAGAACGAAAATAACCTGCTACCGCTTAGCAAGACGGCAGGCACAATTGCCGTCATCGGCCCCAACGCCGCGGACCCGCGGAATATGCTCGGTGACTATACTTACCCCGGGCATATAGGGATAACCGCCATAACGGCACAATCGCTGAATTGCCGGTTCTCAGAGGAAGATATGCGGCCTGACCAGGTTCCAGTACCGGTAGTAACTATACTGGAAGGGATACGGACAAAGCTCGCGGAAGATTTTCAGCTGTTTTATACGGCGGGTTGCGATGTTTACAGCAGCTCCACTGATGGGATTGCGGAAGCAGTCAAGGTGGCAGCGGAAGCAGATGTAGCTGTTGTAATCGTCGGCGGGAAGTCAGGCTTGACCGTCGATTGTACCTGCGGTGAGATGCGTGACAGCGCTGTACTCAAATTACCCGGGGTCCAGGAAGAACTGGTAAAAGCAGTGTATGAAACTGGCACCCCTGTTGTTCTGGTTCTGGTAGATGGAAGGCCCCTTGTGCTGGGCTGGATGGCTGAGAAGATCCCTGCCATAGTCGAGGCATGGAAACCCGGCGAGGAGGGCGGCCATGCTGTTGCCGACGTGCTCTTCGGTGATTACAACCCGGGCGGAAAACTACCGGTAACGTTTCCCAGGAGCGTCGGACAGGTCCCCATTTACTACGGTCTTAAGCCATCAGCGGGCAAATCCCAGTTCTGGGGGGATTACACAGATTGTAAAGCTGGCCCGTTATATGAGTTTGGCTATGGATTAAGCTATACGACTTTTGAATTGAGCAACCTGCGGGTCGAGCCCGCGCGGGTCAAGGCAGGTGGCAAGGTGAATATTAAGGTGGACATTAAAAATACCGGCAGCAGGCAGGGCGATGAAGTCGTACAGATGTATATCAACGACGTTGTTGCCAGCGTAGCACGCCCCACCCTGCAGTTGAAAGGTTTCAAGCGTGTCTCATTACAACCGCAGGAAGTCAGGACGGTGGAATTCGAACTGCCGGTACGGGAAATGGCTTTTTACGACAAGGGCATGAAATTGACCGTGGAGACGGGCGTTTTCCTGGTGCTGGTAGGCCGTTCCGCTAAAGATATTCCCCTTATAGATCAGTTCATAGTTGAAGCTTGATTTCCATTGTATGTTAAGAAAAAATAGCCGAAAAACGCTCCTTATTTCATTTCTGAGCATAGCCTTCGCGGCCCTGCTGGTCTGCCTTGGCTATCAGGCATATCTCATGTTTTTTCCCGGAGCCGTATTCATTTACGTAATACTGCTGGAACTCATCGTTCTGCTTGGCTCTGTGCCTGTATTCTTGTTACGGCTCAAGAAAAACAGGTGGTGGGTTCTTGCACTCAGCATTTGCGGAGCTTTCTTTCTGTTCATCCTTATAGGCGGGGGTATCAGGCTGGTTCAGAGCTTCTACTGGATTAACCACAACCCTGATGTTTACGCGGACGGCCTGATCGTGGAAGGCACGAGGGCAGGGACGGTCAATCTAAGTCCGGATCTGGTAGAACGCGGCAAATGCGAAACTGTAAAGCTGTCCTTCCGTGTGGGAGAAAACGGCATAAATCAAGGCGGCGGGATAATTTTGCGGCTGGGCAAGATCATACCGGTCGGCGGCAAACCCGTATTCTACGACTGTACTTACCAGGACATGTTTGATGATACTTTGCAGGTGAACAACCCTGCAGGCCAGGGATATGTAAGCGTCGGTACGCAGCCGGGGGTTAAGCTATCGTTGAGTAAACCGGATGCGCCCAATAGTAGGGATTTCCTGCTGAACGCTTTTGCCACCAATTGCGTTGAGTACAGGGCAGACCGCATGGCCCCCGCGTATTACCAGCCCAATGCCGCCAGAAGGCACGAGGTGCATGTCAAGCTGGCTGAGGGGAGCTTAAAGCCCGGTGAGGCAGTCGAGTTTATCCTGGGCGATAAATCCAGCGGCGGTCCCGGGTGGAAGATGCCCGGCGGTGAAGCCGATGTTGACCTCGTTTTATATGCTGACGAAGCAGGGGACGGTATTTACCGCATGGTTCCCTCTTATGCCACGCTGCAGGTTGGCGGAGACCAGATAGCTGCCCTTGGTGTTATAGCCCCCAGCACCCCGGTATTGAACGAGGATTTCGTGTTCGTTGTAAAAGCGCTGGATGACGAGGGCTTCGTCCCGTTGCAATACAGAGGGACGGTGAGCTTTATCCCGCAGGAAGGGCTGGATTTCCCACTGCAATCTTATAACTTTCAACCAGCAGATGAGGGGACCGCCAGGATAAAAGCCCGAATTACACAACAGGGAACTTACAGGATAGCCGTCCGCGATGAATTAACCGGGAAGATTTATACAAGTAACCCGATCCTGGTATATCCATCACTGGCTATGCATATTTACTGGGGTGACCTGCACCAGCATACCACGCTGGGCAAAGACGCTAACCGGACGCCGGAGTATGTATTTAAGAGGAACAGGGACGTTGACCGTCTGGATTTCGCTGCGATCAGCATCCACGACCAGTATGAGTACTGGGGCTTATCGGTCAACGCGGATGAATTGAAATATTTAGGAGAAGTAAGCGACCGATATAACGTAAGGGGCAGCTTCGTCACTATTAAGGGATACGAGTGGACCGACATGCGCCAGGGGCACCGTAACATCTATTTTGCAGATGGAGAAAACCCTGCAGTTGTTTCTTATGCAAGCGCCCCGGATCCCGATAGCCTGCGCAGGTTGCTGGAAGGTAGGCGATACATGGTCATCCCTCATCATACAACATGGCGTTTCATTTATTCGGGAACTGCCTATAACTGGGGCGCCCGCGACTGGGAAGAGCGGCGGCTCGTGGAGATATATTCCAAACACGGCAGCAGCGATTATTACGAGGGGGCCTATCCCATACACCATGACTTCACGCAGCCTTTCATTTACCTTTTCGGCGGCAAGAGCAACCGCGCGCTCAAGGGCGATGGTTCGTACGTACGGGAGGCGCTGGCGAAGGGGTACAGGCTGGGTATCATAGCGGGCGGCGACAGCCACTGGGCGAGGGGAGGTAACTCCTTCGGGACCAGGATCACCAAAGACTATCAACCGGGCCTGCAGGCCGTGTATGCGCCTGAGCTAACACGGCAAAGCCTCTACGCTGCCATGTGGCAGCATCACACCTATGCGACGACTGGCGCCCGTATTATCGTCGATTTCAAAGTAAACGGCTATCCAATGGGCTCAGAAATAATCGGCGAAGGTAGTTATCCTGATATTTACTGCTCGGTCAAGGCCACTGCGCCCCTCAGGAGCATAGAAATCTGGAAGCATTCAAAATCGAAGGGATACGAATTATTCAATATCGATGGGAAAGGCCTGATGGAACTGGAAAATAAGTTAACGGATGAAAAATTCAGCGAGGATTCCTTTTACTTTGTTAAGGTCATACAATCAGATGGGCACCTGGCGTGGTCCAGCCCGGTATGGGTCAGCAGGTAGAAATTTGTAGCGCAGAAGCCGTTAATATGATCTACCGCGGATATATCACGGATTAATTGTATGGGAGGAAACTGATGATAAATGAGAAAGCCGTGGAAAATATAAAAACATACGGTATTTGCCAGGATACAGGGGGCTCTTCAGGTGCGCCCGTATTGGACTGCACCCCTAAGGCTGGACACAAAGGGTTAGGAGTTCCCGGCGGTGCTCT
>CAYLRS010000009.1:9916-15628 GCA_964385895.1 uncultured Dehalococcoidales bacterium | reverse complement strand
GCCCTCATAAAAGACGTTATTTGCACCAAGGGCATACGCACAACGTGCTCTTCAAACATGCCGGAAAAATTTGTCCCGCCATATGATGCCACTGTTATTCAGAAATTAAAGGCTGAGAACTACGTGATAGTTGGCAAGACAAACATGGATGAGTTCGCCATGGGCTCTTCCACTGAAAATTCAGCCTTTTTTGCTACACACAATCCATGGAATCTGGAATGCGTCCCCGGAGGCAGCAGTGGCGGCTCCGCTGCGGCTGTGGCCATTGACGAAGCTATTTACGCGCTCGGCTCGGATACGGGCGGCAGTATCCGCCAGCCAGCAGGATTCTGCGGGGTTGTAGGGCTGAAACCTACCTACGGTAGAGTAAGCCGCTACGGTTTGGTAGCCTTTGCCAGCTCACTGGACCAGATCGGTCCGATTACAAAAGACGTTACAGATTGTGCCATAGTATTGAACTATATCTCCGGCCACGATAAGCGAGATTCAACTACAGTGCCCTATGCCGTCCCTGACTATACAGAAGCATTAAAATCCGACATTAAAAATGTCCGCATTGGTATACCGCGTGAATACTTTGTAGAGGGGATGCAACCCGGGGTCCTCAAGGCACTTGAAACCGCTATTAATAAGTTAGAGGAACTCGGTGCCTCAGTCGATTGGGATGTTTCCTTGCCCTACACCAAGTATGCCCTGGCAGCGTACTACATACTGGCGCCATCGGAAGCCTCGGCAAACCTGGCACGCTATGATGGAGTGAAGTACGGTTATTCCTTCCGCGACACAACCAACATGTGGGAAGCCATGGAAAAGACCAAACAATATGGTTTCGGGCTGGAAGTGAAGAGAAGGATAATGCTTGGCACTTACGCGCTCTCCGCCGGATACTATGACGCCTATTACCTGAAAGCCCAGAAAGTACGCACACTGATAAAGCGGGATTTTGAGCAGGCTTTTGAGAAATATGATGTCCTGGTCACGCCCACGTCACCTACTGTAGCCTTCAAGATCGGCGAAAAGACCGATGATCCAGTTCAAATGTACCTCAGCGACGTATGCACCCTGCCTATCAACATTGCCGGAGTCCCCGCCATATCGATACCAGCCGGCTTCGTCGCCGGGCTTCCCGTGGGTATGCAAATCATAAGCAAGCACTTTGCCGAAGAAACATTACTCCGGGTAGCCTTTGCCTACGAACAGGCAACACCGTGGCACAATCAGAAGCCTGCGCTTGCTTAATATTTAATCGTTTTTCTCATTAATCCTATTAGGGGAAAGGTATAAGTTATTCCAATTACAATAAACGTAATAAATTCTGCTATAATAGGTTCACCTGGACAATAAAGGCTGAGTGAGGAGATGCTATGGAGAACGTAAACAAGATCTTTGAAGCCCTTGAAAAAGATGCCAGGCTCACATCCGAGCAAATATCCGCGACGACCGGCATCCCGGTTAACGATGTACAGAAGATAATCAAGAAGGCTGAGAAAGACGGTACCATTGTTAAATACAAAACGGTAATCAACTGGGCAAAGCTCGGGGAGGAGCAGGTGTGGGCCCTGGTGGAAGTAAAAGTCGTGCCGCAGAAGGACGTCGGCTTCGGTGCTATCGCCGAGCGCATCTACCGTTTCCCCCAGGTAAAAGCAGCCTACCTGGCCTCGGGTACATATGATATAGCTGTCATTGTCACGGGTAGGACCATGCAGGAAATCGCGGTCTTTGTATCGGAAAAGCTGGCTCCCATGGAGACCGTACAGGGCACCGTGACCCACTTTATACTTAAGAAATATAAAGAGGACGGGGTCATCCTGGACGATGATGGAGAGCCCAGGCGGCTTGGCGTGGTAGCCTGATTTACATCCTGTTATCAGTGTCAGGAGGTCTCAGTTGTCCGACCATATTAAACAACCCAAAACCAAACGTGATTATATATCCCGGAAGGCAAGGGATATCTCGCCGTCCGGCATAAGAAAGTTTTTTGATCTTCTTTCCTCGATGGACGGCGCTATATCTTTAGGAGTGGGTGAGCCCGATTTTGTCACCCCCCGGCCCATACGTGAAGCCGGCATGTTCGCCATAGAGAAGGGCTTCACCATGTACACGTCAAATAAGGGGATACTGGAGCTAAGGGAGGCCCTTTCCAAGTACCACCAGAAATTTTATAACATCGGCTACAATCCCCACGAAGAAATCCTCATTACCACGGGAAGCAGCGAGGCGCTCGACCTGGCTTTCAGGGCTATCGTCGACCCGGGTGACGAGGTGATCATCGCCGATCCCCATTATGTGGCTTACCCGGTAGCCATATCCTTGCCCGGTGGCATACCGGTGGCCGTGCCCACCTATGAAAAGAACAACTTTGAAATCATGCCCGAGGATATCAAGAAGAGGCTTACACCCAAAACAAAGGCGATTTTACTCAGCTACCCTGCAAATCCCACGGGCGCAGTAATGCCTAAAGAACTGCTCCTGAAAATCGCCGATATTGCTATCAAGCACGATTTGATCGTTGTTTCCGATGAAATCTATGCCCGGCTTACATACGACGCCCAGCATACCTGCCTCGCCAGCATACCTGGTATGAAGGACCGGGTGATTTTGATCGGAGGATTTTCTAAGGCATTTGCTATGACGGGTTGGCGAGTTGGTTTTGCTGCTGCCCATGCAGATATTATTGAGGCTATGCTAAAAGTTCATCAATATACTATGATGTGCGCGCCTATCATGGGCCAGATGGCTGCCGTTGAAGCTCTCAAAGACAGCAACAACAAAGATGTAGAAGATATGCTCTCCGAGTATGACAGACGGCGCCGGGTTATCGTTAAGGGTTTCAGGGATTTAGGCTTGTCCTGCTTCGAACCGAAGGGCGCTTTCTACGCCTTCCCCTCAATAAAATCCACCGGCATGACTTCCGAGGAATTTTCTGAGACATTGCTTAAAGAAGAGAAGGTGGCCGTAGTCCCGGGTTCCGTCTTCGGCAAGTGCGGTGAAGGTTATATCCGCTGCTGCTACGCCACTTCCATGCCTGAGATTGAAGAAGCTTTGAAACGCATTGATAAGTTCCTCGCCAGGCACAGGAAATAGAGCTTCAGCTCCTCTCGAGCCAGCTTAAGAACTGCTTTACCAGCTTTTTATTCGCAGCGATAATCTCTTTATCCTCTATTTCCGCTTTATCCTTGTTGCCATTCATGACCGTGCCACCCGCCTCCCTGATGAGTAAGAGCCCGCTTGCGATGTCCCAGGGATAGAGGTGCTTATGGAAATAGAGGCTGAGCCGCCCGCAGGCGACATAAGCCAGGCCCAGACTTGCTGACCCCATCAGCCGCAAGCAATGTATCCTAGGCCACAGCTTTACGGCTATTCTCAGAATTTCATTGCTCTTTTCAACCTGGTATCCCAGGTCAACGCCAACCGAAGCTGCTTGAAGCGAGTTAACTCCTGAAACGTGAATCTGTTTTCCGTTCAAAAAAGAGCCTTTGCCCTTTTCGCTGTGGAATGTCTCACGCCTGATGGGGTCATAAGTGAGCCCCAGTAGAACCTCTTTTCCTTTTGCCAACGCTATATTGATACAAAAATAAGGGATACCGAAGTAATAATTGTTGGTGCCGTCAAGAGGATCGATAATCCACATATATTCCGCCTCTGGTTGACTGTCGCCGCTCTCCTCCGACAGAATACGGTGCCGCGGATACTCCTCTCTGATTATTTCCAGTATTTTCTTCTCGGAACGAATATCGGCCTCTGTTACCAGGTTCCTCCTGCCCTTAACCCGAATTTCATTCTGAAGGCCGAAGCGCCTTCTCAGAACTTTGCCTGCCTCCCCGGCGGCATAAACTGCTATTTCATACGGGGATTTATCGTGGAGCGAGAGGGGTAACCGGTTGCCGTATTTTTCAGGCATTCCGGACAAGGCTCATCTTCAATCTGACTTCCGCCATGGTCTCCCTGGCTATTGCCCGGGCACGCTGGGCTCCTCCTGCGAGAGCCTCATATATAATGTTTGGATCTTTTTCCAGAGCAATCCTGCGTTCCCTGAAATCTTTGAGGCTTGAGTTTATGCCGTCAGCCAGCAGCTTTTTACAGTCGACGCAGCCTATGCCGGCAGACCTGCATTGAGAGGCTATCTCTTCTGTCCTGTCGGAGTTGAAAAAGCCATGCAGGCTGAAGACATTACAGACCTCGGGGTGACCACGGTCATTCCTGCGCTGGCGAGCAGGGTCCGTAACCGCAGTCATGACCCTGGCAAGCGTTTCTTTCGGTGAAGCGGCAAGCTCGATATGATTGTCGTAAGATTTACCCATTTTCTGGCTCCCATTCAGCCCTTGAACCAGCGGGAAATTAGTTAGCCTGGCCTGGGGCTCGGGGAAGGTCTCGCCCAACAGAAAATTAAAACGCCGTGCTATCTCCCGTGTCATCTCGAGGTGCGGCAGTTGATCCTCGCCGACAGGGACGAGGTCAGCTTTGTACAACATGATGTCTGCCGCCATCAATACCGGGTAGCCTACCAGGCCAAAATTCACATTATGTGGCTGCATGCGTGCTTTTTCCTTGAATGTCGGCACGCGCAACAACCAGCCGAGCGGGGTGAGCATACCCAGATAAGTGTATAACTCAGTGACTTCAGGTACGTGTGATTGCACAAATATGATGGACTTTTTCGGATCCAGGCCGGCAGCCAGCCAGTCCAGTGTCATCTCGAAAATGTTCTGCTGTAATTCGGAGGTATCCTCAACCGTGGTGAGGGCATGTATATCCACGATGCAGTATATGCAATCGTACTTTTCCTGGAGCATTACGTAGTTCTGTATTGCTCCTATATAGTTACCGATATGCTGTCTGCCCGTGGGGCGGGCTCCAGAAAATACTCTCTTTTTCATAAACCAGAGCAAGAGTTTAACACAAAAAGTAAATTAGCTACAAACGGCAGGGGCGTTGCCAGCGCAACGAAGCAATGCCGCATACCATGTCGTTGCGAGCGTAGCGAAGCAATCTTCTGATCGAAGCGATCGACGCAATACCAAAAGATTGCCGCGTCACTACGTTCCTCGCAATGACAATTTTAAAAAGCCCTCGCAATGGCACCCCCCTGGATGTCGTTGCGAGCGTAGCGAAGCAATCTTCTGATCGAAGGTACAGGTCACATCTCCTCGTACAGGTCTTTCCAACGGGGATTGGCTCCATTTATCAAATCAATTTTCTTTTGCCTTGAGCCGCCCTTGATTTGTTTCTCCCTCACGAATGATGCCCTCTACATGCTTTCCGGCGCCGTCATTCCCATGAGATGCAGGGTCTTTGCCAGCACAGTCCCCGCCGCCTGAACCAGCTTTAACCTGGCTTTAGTCACCTTTACATCGTCCGAGATCACCCTGCACTGCTTGTAGAATGAATGGAATACCGTAGCAAGTTCCTGCGCATAGAAGGGCAGATGGTGTGGTTCAAGTGAAGTTGCCACCGTCTCTATGATTTCCGATATCCTCACCATATGCCGGATTAATGTCTGTTCGGGTTCCGATAATAGCAAATTTACATTGCCGTCAACGAAAGAGATGCCTTTCTCCCGGGCATTTTTCAGGATGCTGCAAATGCGCGCGTGCGCGTACTGCACGTAATACACCGGGTTTTCGGCTGATTGCTTGATTGCAAGCTCCAGGTCGAAATCCATCTGGCTGTCCGCGGAACGCGACAGGAATACAAAGCGGCAGGCGTCCGCGC